>JBDTHD010000022.1:0-27005 GCA_039937075.1 Ginsengibacter sp.
CGATTATTTTGATGGCCGCGGTTATTTTACTTTTAATGTTACCAAATATATTGATGTACAATTTGGATACGATAAAAATTTTATTGGCAATGGATACAGGAGCCTTTTCCTGGACAATTCCGGAGACAGTTATTTATTCCTGAAACTGAGTACAAAAATCTGGAAGTTTGATTATGAAAATTTATTCATGGAGCTGATGCCGCAGTTTGTAAAAACGGGTGATAATTTATTAGACAGAAAATATGCAGCGATGCACCATTTAAGCTTGAACGCTAACAAATGGCTCAACATTGGATTATTTGAAGGTGTGATTTTTGGAAGAAAAAACAGGTTTGATTTTGAATACCTCAATCCAATAATTTTCTTAAGGCATGTAGAAGGCACTCTTGGAAGCCCTGACAATGCCGTCGTTGGTTTTGATTTTAAAGCCAATGCTGCTCATCATTTCCAGTTCTACGGACAATTACTTCTGGATGAGTTTCATGCCAATGAAATCTTAAAAGGGAATGGCTATTGGGCTAATAAATATGGTTACCAACTTGGCGCAAAGTATGTAGATGCGTTTACTGTAAAAAACCTTGACCTCCAACTGGAAACTGACAGAGTAAGGCCTTTTACTTATTCTCACAATGATTCAATTGCTAATTATACGCATTACAACCAAACGCTTGCCGATCCTTTAGGGGCGAGCTTCCAGGAGTTGGTCGGGATCATAAAATACCAGCCTGCGCCAAAATGGTATATCGATGCACGTGCTATTTATTATAAGCAAGGTTTAGATTCTGCAGGAGTTGATTTTGGAAGTAATCCATTCGAATTATATACTGACCGAACCAGCAATTTCGGGTATTTTATTGGAAGCGGCCGCGAGGTAAAATGCCTTAATGCGTCACTTACTCTTTCTTATGAATTGAGGGAAAATCTTTTTATTGAAGGTAATTTACTTTACAGGAAATATACCGGGCTTGCCAATTCTAATTCCTTTAACATCGGAATAAGATGGAACGCGGCACGGAGAACTTATGATTACTAGAGAGAAGGGATCAGGGATCAGATATGAGAGATCAGGAGTGATAATTCAAATAGTAAACCAGCAAATAAGGCGAATTCTTATTTTTGGTTTTTGAATGAAATGCTTAGAAAAGAAAATTGCAGTTTTAGCTAAGCAATTCACCCAGTCTAACCTTCCAATTATTTTATTTCTGATAATTTGAATTAATAAACCTGGCTACATTGTCATGCAATTTTTTTAGAGATTCGGGATGCAGATAAACCATGTGCCCTGAAAAATAGTGATCGTACTCTATATTTTTTTGCAACGCAAATGGCATTGGCAGATGTTGCATTTCATATTCTCCTTCAAAATAAGGAGTGCCTAAATCAAAATAGCCCATGTTCAACATCACTTTTAAATCCGGGTTATAGATCATCGCATGTGCAAGGTCTGTCATAACGTTCGGAAAACCGACGTAACCTCCTCGTTTAAAATCCCAGGGTCCTACATTTCCACTGGTTTTATATTTCATTCCCTTACCGAACTTTAACTGAGTCCTTACGTAATTATTAAAAGTAGCTGTGAAAGCTGCTGCAATATAGGAACTCATCGGATCATAATCCGGCGTTTCAGCCAGTGGATTCATAGCGCTTCCTGAAAACCTGGAATCCAAACGTCCCGTAACTTCGCTTTCGTCTCCGAGCAAAGCATGCTCGAACTGTGGACCGTTTACACGTAGGTTAGCTTTTCGTATATACGTTACCGGTAGACCAGTATAATCATGTAATTTTTCTGCAATTTCATTATAGGAATTTGAATCGAGTGTAGCACCTTTGTTAAGAGCCAACGTGTATTCGTTCATCGCAAAATGTTCTACCTTTTTTAAAAATGGTTCCAGTTTTTCCGGTTGATTAGGAATTTTGTGATGATACCAGGCTGTCGCGGCATAAGAAGGCAATGCGAGAATATAAGGATTGTCATTTCCAGGATGGCTTTGTGCTTCATCAGACATATTTTCATAAGTCAGTAATTGAGAAAGCATGATTACACCATTCAGTCCTACACCGTTGTCTTGCAGAAGATTAGCCACCGCAGCAGATCTAAAAGTTCCATAGCTTTCACCAAATAAATATTTAGGCGAATTCCAACGATTATATTCAGAAATAAACTGGACTATGAAATCTCTAAAAGCCCTTGCGTCCTGATCAATACCATAAAAATCTTTTCTATCTCCCGCGCCGCCCATTTCTTTGGTGATTATTTCGCCAAAACCGGTTCCCGGGGCATCTATAAAAACAAGATCACTTGCATCTAAAAGACTGTAATCATTATTTACTGTTTTATAGGGCGGCCTTGTGCGTGAAGTGTCGTTTAGAAATACTCTCTGCGGTCCCCATGCTCCCATCTGAAGCCAGAATGTAGCGCTCCCCGGACCGCCATTATAAATAAAAGTAATCGGCCTTTGTGACGGATCTTTCTCGTCGCTTTTGAAATAGGCATCATAAGATATGCTGATAGTTGGAGTGTCCAGTTGATTTTTAAGAATCAATGTTCCCGCCACAGCTTCATAATTTATCTTTTTTCCTTCTACTGTAACAGAGCCTTCAGTTATCGATTTCTGCGGCTTTTTATAATTAATAGCCGAGTCTTTTTTAATATCAACTTTTATTGTTGTGCTTTCTTTTTTTTCCTGGGCGACTGAAGAAAAACTCATTGTAAAAAATAGTGCAGTGAAGACTAAATAGATTTTAGAGCGCATTTTTTTTATTTTAAGTAGAGTATGAATTAAAATATTTTTATTACAGTAAACCAACAAATATTATCAAATTTTATTTTACTGAAAAATAAAAAGGCAAGACAAATTACCACAAAATTATTTGATGAAAAGAGTTTGATGTTACATGGCGGCCAACTGAACTTTTTGCTGCAGTTCAATCACGCTTTCTTTAAATAGAACATCTGTATCCATAAGGTCTTTCACCGTCTGGCAACTGTGAATTACAGTAGTATGATCGCGACCACCGAAATGTTCGCCGATTGTTTTTAAAGAATTCTTTGTAAAAGCTTTGGCCAAAAACATTGTAATCTGGCGTGCCTGAACGATTTCGCGTTTTCTTGTTTTTTGTAAAAGTTTCTCGTAAGGAACATCAAAATAATCGCAAACCATTTTTTGAATCGTATCGATAGTTATCTCTTTAGAAGAAGATTTAATAAAATTTCTCAAAACTTTCTTAGCCAAATCAAGATCAATTTCTCTCTTGTTTAACGAAGATTGTGCCAACAGGGAAATGAGCGCCCCTTCCAACTCACGTATATTATTTTGTATATTATAAGCAATATATTTTACCACTTCTTTAGGCATTTCAAGCCCGTCATTCTTCATTTTTCTTTCCAGGATTTCAATCTTGGTTTCGTAATCGGGAATTTGCAAATCAGCACTCAGACCCCAGCGAAAACGGCTGAGTAATCTTTCCTGCACACCTTCCAGATCTTTTGGCGGTTTATCAGTTGTGAGTATTAATTGTTTACCGCTTTGATGGAGGTGATTAAATATGGCAAAAAAAGCATCCTGTGATTTTTCCGCACGATTAAAGAACTGAACATCATCAATAATTAATACATCTATCAATTGATAAAAATGTATGAAATCATTGATAGCATTATTTCTACCGTGATCAACAAACTGGTTGATAAATTTCTCAGAACTTACATATAAGACTACTTTATTATTATGCAGGTTTTTTACCTCATTTCCAATGGCTTGTGCAAGATGAGTTTTACCCAAGCCCACGCCGCCGTAGATTACCAGGGGATTAAAAGAAGTAGTGCCTGGTTTTTCGGCAACCGTTTTACCGGCGCGCCTCGCTACGCGATTACAATTTCCTTCAATATAAGAATCAAAAGTATAAGTTGGATTTAGCTGCGGATCAATCTGCATCTTTCTAAGCCCCGGAATTACGAAAGGGTTCTTAACAGGATTGTTTATGATTAAAGGAAAATCCATTTCATTATTTGAATACGATTTGTAACCATGCCCCGGAACATCCATTGTCACAGGCTTGTTCTTGCTATTGCCGCTATCCATCATAATGCGGTATTCCAGCCTCGCGTTTTTTCCCAGTTCCCTTTTAAGCGTTTTTGCAAGAAGGCTTACATAATGTTCCTCAATATACTCATAAAAAAACTGGCTTGGCACCTGGATGGTCAAAACATTTTCTTTAAGAAGAACTGGTATTATTGGTTCAAACCATGTTTTGTAATGCTGCCACTCAACTATATCCTTTATAATATTGAGACAATTACTCCATACTGTTTCGCAAGCATTATCCATTATTTTCTGTAAGCCTTTTTTAGATTTTTAGATAAAGTTAATCTGAGGGATTTTTTTAGAAATTAATTCAATTTTTCTTTGTAATAATTTCTTTTAACAACACAGCGAATATCAAAAGAATTTGTTGAAAAAAAAATTTTTTATTCTCTCTTTTTTTACAGTAAAAAGTAATTTTCTTTATTAAAAAATAAAATAAATTTTAATTAAAATTTTTATGGGATTTTAAAAGGTAGCACTGTATTGATTTCGCAGAATATTGAATCATTTTTAAAGTATTTAAAAAGATTTTTTTAGCAACTATTTCACATAAAAAAAATAAAAAAAAATTTTTTTTAATTGTGCAAAAGATTTTTTGCAAAAAAGAAACAATACATCATCTTTACCCTAATTGATATTATCTTTAAACAAAATGAATAAGCATGAGTTACGAATTAACCGGAAAATTATTAATAAAATTTGACGCTACACAACGAACCGAAACTTTTAAAACGCGCGAGTTTGTTGTAGAAAAATCTGAAGACATCAATGGAAAATTAATCACTAACTATATTAAGTTTCAATGCGTGCAAGACCGCACTGGCATTGTGGATCGTGTAAATACAGGCGATGAAATAAAAGTACATTTTAATATAAAAGGAAGCAAATGGGAAAAAGATGGACGTGTTTCTTATTTTAATAACCTGGATGCGTGGCGAATAGAACAGATTTTAAAACCTGATAAAGAATCAGGTTCTGATAATGAATATCTTGAGCCTTTAGATACCTTTTCATCTTCTTCAGATGAAACCGTTGACGACCTTCCATTTTAGTAAAAAAAAGTTTCCAGGATAGTAACCTGGCGCTTCCAAAATGCAACAAAAAATCACTATAAAAATTCTGCCTTCTCAGGCAGAAATCGAAGCCATCATTCTTGAGCATATCTCAAAAATTACAGGTAGAAAATTATCTCAAATA
This sequence comes from Ginsengibacter sp., assembly GCA_039937075.1. GTDB lineage: Bacteria > Bacteroidota > Bacteroidia > Chitinophagales > Chitinophagaceae > Ginsengibacter. The sequence continues at coordinate 5,280 of JBDTHD010000022.1, forward strand.
TCAGGGTATCAACTACTTAAAAAATCGATTGACGCAAGAGGAAGAAATGTTTGGATCAACCTGACTGTCAATGTTTTTCTCGATGAACATTTTGAGCAAAAAAAATTGATCCAATTCAATTTTCAAGATGTAAAAAATGCTGCCGAAAAAGTGGTAATTATTGGTGGAGGTCCGGCAGGTATTTTTGCTGCTTTGCTACTTATTGAAAAAGGAATTAAACCCGTCATTTTAGAAAGAGGAAAAGAAGTAAGAGCAAGAAGACGGGATCTTGCAATTTTAAACAAGGAAGGGATTATTAATCCTGAAAGTAACTATTGTTTTGGTGAAGGTGGCGCAGGCACTTACAGCGATGGCAAGTTGTACACTCGGAGTTCAAAGCGGGGTGATATCAATCGTATTTTAAATCTTTTTGTTCATTTCGGTGCCGATGAAAATATTTTATATGATGCGCATCCTCACATCGGCACCAATAAGTTACCAGCAATTATAACGGCAATGCGTACCTGCATTTTAGAATATGGAGGCGAATTTCATTTTGAAAAAAAAGTGATTGATTTTGAAATAGAAAAAGATAAAATAAAATCTGTAAAAACCGCCGATGGAGATATTACAGATGGCAATTCCTTTATCCTTGCCACCGGGCATTCTGCAAGAGATATTTTTTTATTATTACATAAAAAAAATATCCAAATTATTGCCAAAGGTTTTGCCTTAGGTTTACGAATAGAACATCCGCAGGAACTGATTAATTCTATTCAATACGGTGATAATGATTTTGAGAAAAATTTTCTTCCGCCTGCTTCATATAGCCTTGTAGATCAGGTAGATGGAAGAGGTGTGTTTTCATTTTGCATGTGCCCTGGCGGCATTATTGCGCCGGCTTCTACCAACGAAAATGAACTTGTTGTAAATGGCTGGAGTCCGTCTAAAAGAAACAATCCTTTTGCCAATAGCGGAATGGTGGTGCAGGTAGAAATAGAAGATATTATAGAATACAATTCTTTGAAAGAAAATCAAACGAAAAGTGATTTATCATCTCCATTAATAATGCTGGATTTCCAAAAAGAGATCGAGCAAAAGGCTTTTGAAAAGGGTGGGGGCAAATTTGTAGCGCCTGCGCAACGCATGGTGGATTTTACGGGAGATAAATTTTCATCGACCTTACCAAAATGTTCCTATTTACCCGGAATACAATCTTCATCTTTAAAAGAGGTTTTACCTTCATTCGTTAATGATAGATTGAAAATAGCTTTGCGGTTATTTGCCAAAAAAATGCCCACAAAAAATAAACACTACGGATATTTTACCAATGAAGCGGTTTTAGTAGCTACAGAAAGTCGCACTTCATCACCTGTAAGAATACCGCGTGATGAGAAATTATTGCATCATCCTCAGATAAAGAATTTATTTCCGTGTGGCGAAGGCGCAGGCTATGCCGGGGGAATTGTAAGCGCTGCAATGGATGGAGAACGCGTGGCGCTTGCATGTTGCTGATAAGGGTTTGTAAAATTTTCTGATTTGTAAAAAAGCTGAAATACGAATCTGAATTATTCGTTTGTTTACTCAACAGGCATTTTTCATCAGGTTTTAGTTATCCAGTCGAGGTAATTGTCTTTATTGATAATATTAAATTCAGCTTTTGGATATGCTTTTGAAAATGCCGGTGGCGGCTTTGTTTTATCATCTTTCCATTTACACTCCAAAGCCACCAATTTCTGTTTATTGTTCAATTCCAGCAAATCGATTTCCTGCCCATCATAAGTTCTCCAGAAAAAATATTGTGGAAAATAATTACTATAACTATTGAATTTTATTCTTTCACTCAAAAAGTACTGTTCCCAAAGTTGGCCAATATCATTTCGCTGATGCAATGGATTAAAATTAGCTATTAGTGCATTGCGGATTCCATTATCATAAAAATACCACTTCTTACTTTTGCTCACTTCTTTTCGTAAATTATTACTATATCCAGAAAGCGGGTAAATAATAAAAACTTTAGACAAAAGATCAAGATAACGGTCAACTGTTTGCCGGTTTAATTGCAGGCTATTGCCGAGTTCCACCGTGCTTACCTGGCTGCCCACCTGGAAAGCGAGCATTTGCAGAAGTTTGTACAAAACGTTCGCACCCTTGATGTTTTCCATTATCAAAAGGTCTTTTAATAGATAGCTATTGACCAATTGTTTTAAATAATTTTCTCTTTCCTCATTATTTTCTAATTGCCATAATTCAGGATAACTGCCATAAATTAATCTTTGTTCCAAATCCTGGGTAGTGGTTAGGTAATTCTGAATCGCGGACAATTCCATCTGCGCAATTGGATACAATTGATAAACAAGGTTTCTTCCTACCAATGGCTCTCCGGTTGAATTTTGCAAATCAAAGCTACTACTACCGGTTGCGATAATAGTGATTCCTTTTACCGTATCAATCATCAGTTTCAAAATCTTTCCAATTTCAGGAATGGCCTGTGCTTCATCAATAATTATCAGGCTTTTCCCGTCTGCTAACCGCTTATAATTCGCAACCGTCCTGTTTTGTAACAAATGGGCAACTTCCATATCTTCCCCCTGAAGCAACAAGGTCTTTTCCTCGCCCTTCTTCGCAATCTCCTCGATAATTGTTGACTTTCCTGTCCGGCGGGTCCCATAAAGCAATATTACTTTTTGCTTTCCAACTTGTTTTAAAATCTGAGATTCCACGATTCTTGGGATTTCCATAAAGGTATTTTATATGCAATTTATGGTAATTAGTCTAGTCAACCAACCTAATTGATATTAATTAGTCCAGTCAACAAACCTAATTGCTATTAATTAGTCCAGTCAACAAACCTAATTACTATTAATTAGTCCAATCGAATTCATTCGACACCTTTTATTTTAAAATAGAAATCCCTTTTATTTGTCCATTTACTGTTGTTTTTTATTAGAAATATCATTGACAATGCCTTCTATAAAAATTCTGAGACTTTACATGCGTTTAATATCTTCGCGACTAATTATTTTTCTCTGCGAATTCTATTATCATTTTAAAAAAAAATAATGGCTATTCTAGAATTACAAAATCTTAAAAAATATTATGCTACGCAAAAGGCGGTAGATGATATTAGTTTTTCAATACCGGAAGGTTGCATTTTTGGTTTGCTTGGGCCAAACGGAGCCGGAAAAACGACTTTATTGAGAATGATAACGGGCATTTTTTATCCCGATAGCGGCAATATTTTTTTCGAAGGAAAAAAGTTTGATCCGGTTAAGGACATTCCTAAAATCGGATATATGCCTGAAGAAAGAGGTTTGTATAAAAAAATGAAAATCGGTGAACAGGCGCTGTATCTCGCGCAACTAAAAGGAATGAGCAGAAGCGACGCAATGAAACAAATAAAGGAATGGTTTATTAAATTTGAAATGGAAAGCTGGTGGAATAAAAAAGTAAATGACCTGAGTAAAGGAATGGGGCAAAAATTGCAATTCGTTATTACCGTTCTTCATCAACCGAAACTTTTGATTCTTGATGAACCATTCAGCGGGCTGGATCCGGTAAACAGTAACCTGATAAAAGATGAAATTTTTAAGTTGGCAAAAAATGGTACAACGATTATTTTCAGTACGCACAGAATGGAGCAGGTAGAAGAAATTTGCAACAATATTGTATTGGTCAACAAAGGGAAAAAAATTCTTGACGGAACTGTAAGCCAGGTAAAAGATGATTTTAAAGAACACATTTTTAAGGTCGGATTCGATACGCTTCCCGAACAATTTAATGGAACTTCCTTTGATGTCGCCGGTTCAAATGAAAATTCTTATAACTTAAAAATTAAGGACGGCCATAAACCTGCGGCTGTTTTACAGGAACTGTTAAATCATAATGCTTCGATAGTATCTTTTAATGAAATATTGCCTTCGCTAAATGAAATTTTTATAAAGCAGGTAGGACAACTCAATCCTCAAAATTAATTAACCCCTTAACAAAATCACCATGAATAAAATCTGGCTGGTAATAAAAAGAGAATATTTAACAAGAGTAAGAAACAGGACATTTATTCTTTCCACTATTTTACTTCCTTTATTTTTAATTGGATTTTTTTTTGCTTCAGTATATTTTTCTGCCACCAGCGTGGAAAAGCAGAAGGTAGCTGTATCAGACAATAACGGAATTTTTAAAAGCAGCTTTCAAAGTGGTAATTTAATTACCTACGAATTTCCCGCAGACGTAAACGCAGATAATTTTAAAGAGAAAGGTTATTCCGCTTTCCTAAAAATTCCAGATAATTATAATTCTTCTTCAGATTCTATCGCTTTAATTTCAACCAAACAGTTAGGCTTAGACGCAGAAGATAAAATAAAAGACCAGATTAACTCCGCCATCAGGAACCAGGCTTTTTTAAAAAATAATATTGATAAAAAAATTCTGGATTCTATTAATAACATTGATGAGGATAGAATGTATAATTTTAAAACTATTGTAAAACAGGGAAATAAATCTGAAAAATCAAACGCCGCGCTTTCTTATGGAATAGGCTATGGAAGCGGGTTTTTGATATATATTACTTTATTTATTTACGGAGCGGCAGTAATGCGCGGCGTGATGGAAGAAAAAATGAACCGAATCGCGGAAGTGATCATCAGTTCTGTAAGACCTTTTCAATTGATGATGGGAAAGATTTTGGGAATTGCTGCCGTTGGCCTAACACAATTATTGATTTGGATTGTACTAATTGTTCTTTTATCGTCCATTTCCGGTTCGTTTTTTTCTGCTGATGCGTTACAACACGCACAGGCAATGAACTCTACCATGGGCATGGCGGGCAACAGCTCAGCAGCCGCTAATTTTTTAAATGCCCGCGATACATTTTTATCCGCCAACTGGGGCCTGATTATTCCTTGTTTTCTATTTTATTTTGTGGGCGGATATTTATTTTATGCTTCTTTATTTGCGGCGGTGGGCAGTGTGGTAAATGAAGATCCACAGGAAGCGCAATCACTTATGTTGCCCATCACAATGCCCATCATTTTATCGTTTGTAATTATGGCAACTGCGGTAGGAAAGCCTGATGCGCCGATTTCCGTTTGGGGAAGCATCATTCCTTTTTCTTCCCCAATAGTAATGATGGCGCGTATTCCATCGGGCAATGTTCCCGGATGGCAAATCCTGGTTTCAATGTTATCATTAGTTGCGGGCTTTATTTTGACTACAATGTTGGCGGCCAAAATATACAGGACGGGGATTTTATTGTATGGTAAAAAAGTTACTTTTAAAGAAATGGGCAAGTGGCTTTTTAGAAAAGCGTAATTATAAAAATTTTTGCACCAATCATTGCTTCTATTTTGGATTTAAATTTTCGCTCTGAACATCCCGTAGCTGAAGGAATTTCATTCATTAAAAAAATTAAATAAAAATCTTAATTATTTGTTGGTTTACTGGCAGGCATCTGTTTACTATTTACCGCAGCTTTTGAGGATGGCAATAAAAATCCAAACGTAGTTCCCACATCTATTTTGCTTCTTACATGAATGGTATCTCCATGAGCTTCTATTATGTGTTTTACAATCGATAATCCAAGGCCGCTGCCGCCTGCTTTACGGGCGCGTGCCAGGTCAGTACGATAAAATCTCTCAAAAATCCTGGGTAAATGTTCTTCTGCTATTCCGTATCCGTTATCAGTGATTTCGACCAATATTTTTTTGCCATCCACCTTGTACGCACTCGCTTCAATGATACCACCGGGCTTTCCATACTTTATAGCGTTATCAATTAAATTGATAAGCACCATTCGCAATTTTTCTTTGTCAGCATAAACTGAAAGCGGCAATTCACAACCATCTTTTATGAAACATTTTATTTTTTGCTCATCAGATTTTATCGATAGGGATTCAAAAACTTCTTTTATCAAATCCTGGATCGCAAAGTTTTCTTGGAATAATAATAATTCGCCGCTTTCCAATTTGGTAATTTCGTCGAGGTCGTTTAACAGATTTACCAGGCGATCTACATTCCTGGAAGCATTTCCTAAAAACTTTTTATTCACTTCATTATTGCTTAAAGCTCCATCCAGCAGCGTATCTACATAACCCTGTATGGCAAAGATTGGCGTCTTTAATTCGTGAGAAAGATTAAGCAAAAACTCTTTTCTGAAGATTTCATTTTTTCGTAAAAGTTCTATCTCTTCTTTATGCTGAACTGCCCATTCTTCCACATCTTCATTTACTTCATCAATGGATTTTTGAGGCAAAATATTTTTATAATAAAATTCTTCTTTTTTGCTCGCTTTCGTTTGATAAATCAGTTTATAAATCAACTTTATTTTCCGGTAGATGAATCGCTTAACCGTTCTGAAAATAATTGCATAAGAGACGATGAATAAACCAATAAAAATAACCAGAGACGGCTGCCATTTACCCGTAAAAAAATAAAAAGTAATTCCCGCTAATGCGCTAATTGGCAAAGAAGTGACGATTCCAACTTGTTGTGGTGAAAAATTTTTTTTTGCAAACATTGTTTTAATTAGCTGATTGGCTAATTAGCTGATTAGCTAATTAAAGTCCCAAAACCCACGCGAAAATCAATGGCGCTACAATTGTTGCATCACTTTCTACAATAAATTTCGGAGTGTGAATATCCAGTTTTCCCCACGTGATTTTCTCATTAGGAACCGCGCCGGAATAAGATCCATAAGAAGTGGTGGAATCTGATATCTGGCAAAAATAACTCCAGAAAGGAACGTCTTTCCATTCCAAATCCTGGTACATCATGGGCACTACACAAATGGGGAAATCACCGGCTATTCCGCCGCCAATCTGAAAAAATCCCAATCCTTTTCCGGTTGATAATTCGCGATACCATTCAGTAAGTTGCGCCATATATTCGACTCCGCTTTTCATCGTGCTGGCTTTCAATTCGCCCTTGATAACATAGGAAGCAAAAATATTTCCCATCGTGCTATCTTCCCAACCCGGAACTACAATTGGAATATTTTTTTCCGCCGCGGCCAACATCCAACTATTTTTAGGATCTATTTCATAATACTGTTGCAGCACGCCGCTTAACAACATTTTGTACATGTATTCATGTGGGAAATATCTTTCTCCTTTATCATCCGCATCTTTCCAAATTTTAAAAATATGTTGTTGCAATCTTCTGAAAGCTTCTTCTTCCGGAATACAAGTGTCGGTAACACGATTGTAATGATTTTCTAAAAGATCCCATTCTTCTTTTGGTGTAAGATGGCGATATTCCGGAACTCGTTTATAATGGCTGTGCGCTACAAGATTCATAATATCTTCTTCAAGATTAGCACCTGTACAACTAATAATCGCCACTTTATCCTGCCGTATCATTTCTGCAAAAGAAATCCCCAATTCTGCGGTGCTCATAGCGCCCGCCAGCGAAACCAACATTTTTCCGCCATCATTTAAATGCGCTTCATATCCTTTGGCCGCATCTATCAATGCCGCAGCATTAAAATGGCGATAATGATGTTCTATAAAATTTGAGATAGGTCCTTTACTCATGTTTATTTTTTTTGCAAATTTAATTTGTTTTGAGCAGATGATTTTGAGATAACAGTAAAATAAGAATCTGCCGTATTTGTTATTTTACTGTGGAAAGAATGAAGTGAAATTTTATTTTTGAACAACAGCTTTGTGCTTTAAAAGCATAAAGTACTTCGCAAAATTCAGGCTGCTTTAAATCTTATCGGTTGATAAAATTTAAGGCACTGCACTTTTATTGAAAATATAATTGAATTGGATTTAAAATAATCCCTTGTAATATTCACAAACGGTATTCATTAAACATTCTTCGCATTTTGGAGTAGGTCTGCAAATTTCTCTTCCTAAAAATGACATTGCCATCCCCGCATCCCATTCTTTTTTTGGAAGTATTTCCATTATTTGGTTTTCAATTTTTTTCGGATCAGTACCTGAGGCGATTCCTAATCTTGGAGCGACACGAACCACGTGTAAATCAACAATGACGCCTTCCGAAGGCACACCGGCTTCGCGCATAATTACATTAGCCGATTTTCTGCCAATGCCTGTTAAAGCAGTTAGTCCCTCAATCGTAAGCGGAATATTACTGTCTTCTTTTACCGTTTGCGCCAGCGCGATAAGCCATTTGGTTTTATTAGAAAAGCTGCGAACTTTTCCTATATATGGGTATAATGTTTCCGGAGTGGCGCGGGAAAGCGCTTCCATGTTCGGAAAAGCCTCGAAAAGTTCAGGCGAGATTTGGTTGATGTGTTTGTCAGAATCTTGTGCGGATAAAATGACACCTACCAATAACTGGTAATTATTTTTATAATCCAGCGGATGCTTTTTCTTTTTGTATTTTTCTAATAAAGGTTTGATGGCTTCGGGCCAGTCTACTTTTTGAGACATTTTTGAAATTTTTGGAATATAAATTTACGATAACAATATTTATTCCTGTACAAATTTGCTTATGGAATTGCAATTGATTATTCCTGTAATTTTTATTAATTGAAATTCCTTTGTAGGGTTTTGATTTCAATAATTTGAATGATCAAACTTAATGTCAAAAATTTGCTGCAAATCTCGAAAGAGTACTTACACAAATAATTTATATTCGGCCATTTTGAGAAATAATTCTTGGTGAAATTAGAATGGGAAAGTTTTAGACTTTAATTGTCCAATTAAGTAAATCGAAATAATTTCAAAATTAAGGCGTAACGGGAAACTGATTCTAAACGAGCGCGATTTGAAATATGAAAGCGGCATATAATATTTCCTATTTGAGAAATCAGACTGCTGAACCACTTCTTCTTTTATTACTTAGGTTGTTCCGGAGCTTTATCTTTTGCCTTCATTCCCTCATCCAATTCTTTTTTTACACTTTCTTTCGCATCATTAAATTCCCTAACGCCTTTTCCTATACCACGCATAAGATCGGGTATTTTTTTACCACCAAAAAATAATAAAACTACCAAAAGTATTAATATCCATTCACTGCCACCAGGCATTGAGAGTAAAAACTCTGTATTAAACAATAAGATTGTCATTGCTTATAAATTTATATAGCAAATATACGATTATTAATTTTTACCTGAATGACGGAGTTACCGCTAAAAGCGGCCACATTTTGCTTTGCCATGGGCTGCCTGGTACGGTGTAATTCCTTTCGCGCATGAAAATAATAAGACAGATAATATAAAACAGAAAAGAATAAGGGATTTTTTCATCCTGAAAATAAATGGTGAGGTAGATATCTTCTATAAGCGATTGTGGTTTAAACTACAAGAATAAAATAAAAAACTTCAGAAAAGAAACTTTTAAGAGGTTTTTAAAAAATTATTTTTGTCGGTAGCGTATCAATTTTCAGCAGGCTATCGGTCAATTTTAAAAAGTGTAAATCATTAAACTTTTACTGATCTTTTGGAATATAATATTTGTGTCATTTTAAAGCTGCCCTTACATCCGTAATTCATTTTTTTTTGTAAATGATGCATAGACAGAGGGCATTCTTAAAAAGTAAAACTAATACGGTATGTTCTTTGTATTTGAAATATTGGAAATAAATTTGTTACCGTCATGAAGAAAAAAATACTTATTACCGATGATGATGAAGGTGTTCAAGATATTTTTAGACTGATATTTGAACGCGCAGGCTATGATGTGGCTATATATGGGGAAGCGATGAGCATTCTGGAAAATAATTATGTTTCACCCGATTTGTTCGTTCTCGACCGGCAGCTTAGTGGTCAGGACGGGCTGATGGTTTGCCGATTTTTAAAAAATCAGAATTCGACTAAAGATATTCCTGTGATAATAGTTTCCGCTACTCCGGGAATTGGTAAAATGGCCAAGGAGGCGGGCGCTGATGATTTTATAGAAAAACCTTTCCAGATAAAAGATCTATTAAGTATTGTTTCCAAATATATATAATAGTCGAATAAGAGAAGCTTTGTATCCAGGTTTTTAAATTCCCTTCAGTATTTCCATCAAAATTTTCTAAAATAAATTTGGTTAGACTAAATAAATTAGTATTTTTGTCTAAATAAATTAGTTCGTTATGTCACAAGCAGGACAAAATCTAAAATACCTTCGCAAACTTCGTGGTTGGACCCAGGAAGAATTTTCGAATAAGTTAGGAATCAAACGTTCTCTTCTCGGCGCTTACGAGGAACAAAGAGCTGATCCCCGGTTGGACGTTTTAGAAAATCTCAGCGAAATCTTTAAAGTTTCATTGGATGAACTTTTGTTGCATGACCTTAGTGAAACGAAAGGGTCGGGATATCTTGCAAAAAGACGGCAATTAAAAATGATGAATGCGGACAGAAATCTTATTCATTTTGTTCCTGTAAAAGCTGCAGCTGGTTATCTGGCAGGCTATGCTGATAGCGAATTTATTGATGAACTCAACACTTTTACTTTGCCAATGCTTACGGGTGGAAGTTATCGGGCTTTTGAAATTATAGGAGATAGTATGATGCCAACACCCAGTGGAAGTGTGATTGTTGGAGAAAAAGTCGAGAATTTGGAAGGCGTTAAAAATAATGCTGCTTACATAGTTGTAAGTAAAAACGAAGGAATTGTTTATAAGCGTGTTGTAAAAAATAATAAAAATAAAAATAAATTAACCCTTGTAAGCGACAATCCTGCATTTCAGCCGTACCAGGTCCATTCAGCTGATGTGTTGGAAGTATGGCAGGCTCAGGCAATTATCAATAAAGTAACTCAACATCAGAGATGGGATGTGGATTCTTTAGTAAACCTGGTAAGCAATCTTCAGGACCAGGTTAGTACCTTAAAGAAAAAAATGAATTAGCTGGCAGATAATGTTTTGTAAATTTTAAAATAATTAGTATCATGCATGAAGTGTTTTACTTTAAAAATTTACGCAGTCGGTTTTTATTCACTAACAAAACTTATAATCATGATTAAATTGCAAATTATCGGGCACCTGGGAGTAGATTGTACTACAAATGAAGTAAACGGGAAAAATGTAATTAATTTTCCTGTGGCACATTCCGAAAAATACAAAGATCAGCAGGGAAATTTGGTAGAAAAAACTACTTGGGTAAAATGCGCCTATTGGACAGATAGGACGGCCATTGCGCAGTATCTTAAGAAAGGCCAGCTCATTTATGCTGAAGGTACTCCAGAGGCAGAGGGGTATCTAAATAAGGACAATCAAAACTCAGCTTCTTTAAAAATGAGGGTTTTTCAGGTCCAGTTATTAGGAAGCAAAAATGAAAGCCAAGATGGAAATAGCCAACAAAATAATAATTATCAATCGGCGGCATCAACTGGTTCAAGTGAGAAAAAGCCTGCATCAGCAGTAATTGAAGATGAACCTGCAGATGACTTACCATTCTAACCTTATAAAAATGACATAATTGCAAAAGCGGCTTAAAATTAAGCCGCTTTTGCATTAAGTTCAAAAAATTGCAGGTGTCTATATTTCTGAAGAGTAAACGAACAAATATCCAGTATTTTAATTTTAATAAACTGGCGTATTGGGTTTTTATTATCCTGCCTTTTTTTCGCCTTTTTTCCCAAGTTCTACAATATTACCTGTTTGAAATAATATGGGTTGCAAAGTTTCCTGCCATTTTGGTAATTTTCGAAGGAGAAATTCTAGATCCATTCCAAAATGTTTAAATTCCTCACCCTGCGCATCTTGCATAATTGCTTTGGCGCCTTTGTCTTTTTCAACTGATATACGTTGCTGATACCAATTAATTGCTTCAGCCTCTTCTGTCAATGCTGCAAACATTCTGGCAAGTGTTCTTGTCTCTTCTGAAAGTTCCTGGGGCGGTTCGTGATATTGATTAAATCCCATGAGAATAATAATTTAAAAGTGAATTAATTATATTCTGGTTCTCAACAATTATTCCAAACTATATATTATCGGCTTTGAAATCCTTCGTATTTTAGATTGAGCATTTTTAAGGAAAGGAATTTTTGTGAAAAAGTCATTTTCGTTATAATACATGCAAAAAAAAATCCCGCAAAAAGCAGGATTTAAAATTCATTTGAGAAAAAAACTATTCAGCTACTACTTCAAAATCTACTTCGGTTTCGTGTCCTTTGCCGAAATCAATTTTAGCCTTGTAACTTCCTAATTCTTTTACATCATCTAAAATGGTAATTCTGCGGCGGTCTATCTCATAGCCTTTTTGTTCGCGAATTGCTCTTGCAATCTGAACAGAAGTTACGCTACCAAATATTTTTCCGCTGGTTCCAGTTTTAGCACCAATCTTAAGAGGAGATGCCTGCAAAACGTTTATTACACTATTGATTTCTGCAAGCAATTTTTCTTCTTTCTTAGTCAATTGTTTTTTACGTTCTTCCAGTTGTTTCAGGTTGGAAGGACTTGCTTCAATAGCAAATTTGTGAGGAATCAAATAATTGCGTCCATAACCATCTTTTACAGTTACCAATTCGTGAGCACCGCCCAGGTTGTTTACATCTTGTATTAATATTACCTGCATTTTGTTTGCATTTTTACCCAAACTGCCGGTTGGCAGCCTTTCTCCAGATCAAACCAGGATTAGGGTGGTTAAAAAATTATTTCATTAAATCAGTTACATAAGGAAGAATTGCCATTTGACGGGCTTTCTTTACAGCATCACTTACTTTACGTTGGTATTTCAATGAATTACCGGTAATGCGGCGTGGAAGTAACTTTCCTTGTTCATTCAGAAATTTTTTCAAAAAATCAGCATCTTTATAATCTATATATTTGATACCCATTTTTTTAAAACGGCAATATTTTTTTGGACGTTTTTCCGTTTTTATTGCTGTAAGGTATTTGATTTCGTTTGCTTTAGCCATTGGTTACCTCCGCTTTTTCGTGTTGTGTTTTTACGCCTTTACTCTTTTTTGCATTGTACTCAACGGCGTATTTGTCGAGGGCGGTAAACATGTGGCGAAGTACTGATTCATCGCGCAAAAGCTGGGTTTTCAGCTTTTCATTGAAGTCGGATGGCGCCTTATATTCCAGAACCCAGTATAAACCGGTAGTTTTTTTCTGGATTGCGTACGCCAGTGATTTTAGTCCCCAGGCTTTTTCGTGTACTATTTCTCCTTGATTGTCAGTAACCAACGTAGAGAATTTATTCTGAGCGGCTTTGTATTCCTCTTCAGAAAGTACAGGGGTAAAAATCACCATCAATTCGTAATTGGGCATTAATCGTGTTTTTTAGCTGTTTTTTAAACAACGGTGAATAAAAATTTTATTTCGGGCGGCAAAGGTAAGATATTTTCTTTTTCAAAAAAGAAAATATCACCAATGATTGCAGTGATTGATGTGTGAATGAAAAATCTTAATAACGGTTCTTTTACGGGAAAATACCTAATTCAGCATAAGACGTGGCTACTTTGTTAATAGCGCACACATAAGCTGCTGTTCTCAAATCGGGAATAGCCGGTGTTTTCTGCCATATATCAACGATTTCGCGTGTTGCAGTAATCATAGTTTCTTCAAGGCCGCTTCTAACCAGGTCTATTTCATCTGCGCCGTGAAGAATAAAATCGCGCTCTACCGGCGTTACGTTTTTGCCTGTCAGGTTTTCTACCATATCCACTATATGATGGTTCATGTTTTCGGTAAAACGTTTTTCCAATCTTCCATAACGAACGTGGCTTAGATTTTTAAGCCATTCGAAATAACTAACTGTAACACCACCCGCATTCAGGTACATATCAGGAATGATTAACACTCCTTTTGGATTTAGAATCTCATCTGCTTCGGGAGTTAAAGGTCCGTTGGCAGCTTCACCTATAATTTTGGCCTTTATCCTATCTGCATTACCCGCATTAATTACATTTTCAAGAGCTGCCGGAATTAAAATATCGCATTCCATTTCCAGGGCATCCTCCGATTTTTCAAAATTCTCAGCTCCTGAAAAATCAAGAATAGACCCTGTTTTTTTTCTATGTGCCCAAACTTGCTCAACATCCAGTCCATCATAATTTTTAATAGCACCTTCGTATTCAGCGAGGCCCACTATGACTGCGCCGGCCTGTTGAAAAAACAATGCAGAATGATATCCCACATTTCCTAAACCCTGCACACAAATTCTTTTCCCCTTAACGCCAAGTGGCAAACCTACTTTATCCATCAAAGTGTGCATATTACAAACTTCGGTTAGTCCATAAAACACTCCTAAACCTGTTGCTTCTCTTCTTCCACGAACGCCTCCCTGGGAAACCGGCTTACCGGTTACGCAACCCGCAGCGTCTATTTCACCGGGATGCATAGCAACATAAGTATCCAGTATCCATGCCATTTCTCTTTCACCGGTGCCATAATCCGGCGCAGGTACGTCAGTGCCAGGACCGATAAAATTCTTCTTAATTAATTCCGCAGTATATCGACGTGTAATTTTTTCGAGTTCGTAAGCAGAATAATCTCTTGGCCTTATTTTAATTCCTCCTTTTGCGCCACCAAACGGAACGTTTACAATTGCGCATTTATAGGTCATCAGCGCAGCCAGGGCCATGACCTCATCCTGGTTAACGGCAAGACTAAAACGAATACCTCCTTTACAAGGTGTTTTGTGATGAGAGTGTTGAACACGATATGCCTCCAAAGTTACAATTTCCCCGCTCTCTCGTTTAATAGGAAATCGCATTTGGTACACACTGTTACATTGTTTTATTTGCTGAAGGATCCCGCTATCCCATGCAGTAAACACTGCAGCTTTATCAAAACTTTTTTCAACATTCTGAAAAAAACTATAGGGCACTTTTGCTGACATATAATTGATTTAATTGACTATAATTTAAAATATATTTAAAACGTTTTTTCTTTTTTTGAAACCTTCAAATCTATCCTAATAAGATAGAGAAAAAAGACAACTAATATTACAATACACACAGCCATAACAACATAAATCTTATCGTGGCTTCTCATAGTTTGATCAATAGAGGAACCCACCGGAGCATTTTGTGCCCAAAGCAAAGGGCTGGACAAAAAAAACAGAACCGAAAAGCAAATACGTTTTGATAACAAGTTATTCATTTATTAAATTTTTATTGGCAAGCAAGCCTAATCTGATTTTTAAACTGCTAATCCAAATTCCTAAAAGAAGCCAACCGAATACAGCAGGCCAGAAAATCAATTCCATTGTAGCATCCAGGCTTCCACCGCCAAGCGCGGGATTGCCAGCTCCTTTTGCACCTTCCAGCCCACCAGGATGAAGTGATTCCACCATGCGAGGAAGAATCATAATTAATGGGATATAAATAAAATAGGCGAAAATATTATAGACTGATGAAACTCTTGCTCTTTTGTCCATATCTGTCATGGAACCACGCAAAACTATATAAGCCAAATAAATTAAAACCGCAATAGCAGCGGCTATTTGTTTGGGGTCATTGCTCCAAAATTCTCCCCACGAATATTTAGCCCAGATAGATCCTGTTGCTAAACCGAGAATGCCAAAAACAATTCCTGTTTTGGCAAATTCTGAAGCGTAAATATCGTATTTGAGATTCTGAGTACGGAGATAGGCAATCGAAAAACCCAGTGATAAAGTGAGCAACCCCATTTGACCAAACCACATAGGCACATGAAAGAAAAAATTTCGAATACTTTGGTGAAGATTCCCAATAATAGGCACATGTATAAGGAAACCGGCAGTAAAGGTGACAAATAGAAAAGCAATGCACAATATCTTCCACCACTTTAATTTCATGAGTTTTTTTTGTAAAGCAAAATTAAGAATAATATCATTGCATTTCGGTAATTGTTTGATAAACCAAAGCGATTTCAAATAAATGTAAATTAAATTTTATTCACCATAAAACACCAAAATACATCTAAAATTATCTACACACAATTTTTAATGTTATAAGGAAGGTTAGTAATTCTTAAAGTAAGATTTTCCTGGTTTTTCGATTAGATAACCGAAAAAAGCATCTGAAAAAATTATTGCAGGCCCTTTAAAATTCAGCTATTTTTCAATAAAAATATGTATATGTGAATCTATTGTTAGATTAGTTTTTTCCCGCGCAGCACTTTCGATTAGCTTTACAAATTTTTCTCTGGACGCCTGTAATTCCTCAATTCTTTTTTGAGATCCTTTTAAGGGTTTGCCATATCGCTCCTGGGAACTGAAATTTTTTATTGAATGAAAATTAATTTTATAGGTTATCAGCTCAAGCAAAACATCCTTTGCTTCCTGAGGAGTAAAACTTCCTTTTATAAATGTTACTGAATATTTTAATTTCATAATAATAATTTTAAATACTGAGTTTAGCTACAATGATATTTGCGTTTGCTATTGAGAAATTTTTCTGATATATGTGTTTCAAATAAGGTTATGCCTCTTCAAATTTTTTAATGAAAAATCATTATTAAATAATTCCAATAGCCGCAAGATCCGGAATCTTGCTTCTTTTTTCGGTGAGGAAAGAATTTTCGTGCTAATAGAGGCATTTTTTCGCTCGTCAATGTGAGACAATGTTTTTTAAAAAGTGCTTCGCAGGATTGTTTATAAGTTCTTTTAGAAACTCTTTTACATCAACACGAAATGTATTGAATTTTGGGCATGCAGTCCTTAGCGCATGATTAACATTTGCCCGCCTGATTACTAATTCATCAATATAACTTCACTTTCCATTGCAATATTATCACCTTTACTTTCTATGTATTTTCTTGCTTCGAATAGGTCGTTTTGAAGTTGCTTAATCCTGCTCTCCCGCATTTTGATATCTTCTTCATTATGAGTTCGACCAATTTTATTCTCGTGAAATTGTATTTTGACTTTAAAAAGTTGGGTCATAAGCTCAATGGCTTCTACCTTACTAAAAGTTCCTTTGATAAGTTGAATATTATTCATTTGTTTTAGTTTTTTTTATTGTCCCTGTCCCAGGGAAAAAGCCTGTTTGCCATTAAATGCATATAGATTCTCTGTTTTAATAATATCAACATTTTGTTGTTCGCCGTTACTTAGCAATTCAATTATGTTGTTTTTGTTCATCTTTTTTTCATCCGTTGGCTTATAACGGCACCTCCAATGATCAGTGCAAAACGTTTCTGGAAAACCTTCCGGCCACACCTTGGTTCCACGATTGGTAATCATAATCAGGGAAATTCCTTCTCCTCCCATCTTTTTAATTTTATCCGCTAATTCATCAGGATCATTTCCAGACCAGTCAATAAAAACGTCCACTCCCATTAGTTCTTTTTTTGCTTTGTTTTTTCGCTGGTATTTAGGTAATTCCAGTTTTTTACTTTTAGCGTAGGATACAGCGTTTAGCGTTTCAGGAAGTTTACCAAGGTTAGCTATAACTGCTTTGGCAAATTCTTTGGTACCGAGCTTTTCTTTACTTATTCCGTCCTTAAAAATATCGTACGTGTGCTTGCCTTGTTCTATAGTTCTTAACCATGCATTTTGAATTTTTTCGGCAACATTTGTTTGGCCGATATGATTCAGCATCATAACCGCACCTTGCAGCAGACCGGATGGGTTAGCCGCATTTTGTCCAGCCCGTCGCGGTGCTGAACCGTGGATCGCTTCAAACATGGAGCATTCTTCGCCGATATTTGCTGAACCAGCCAGCCCTACCGAACCTGTTATTTGGGCAGCTACATCGGACAATATATCGCCGTATAAATTTGGCATTACAATCACGTCGAAAGATTCTGGTGTATCAGCCATTTTTGCCGCGCCAATATCTATAATCCAATGTTCATTCTCTATTTCAGGATATTCTTTTGCTATCTCATCGAACACCTTGTGAAAAAGACCATCGGTCTGCTTCATAATATTATCTTTTGTAAAGCAAGTAACCTTCTTTCGGTTGTATACTTTTGCATACTCGAATGCGTACCGTACTATCTTTTCGCAACCCGGCCGGCTAATTAGTTTCAGGCATTGAACCACTTCATCTGTCTGTTGATGTTCAATAGCTCCATACAGGTCTTCTTCATTTTCCCTGATTATTATAATGTCCATTACAGGGTGTTTTGTTTTTACAAACGGATAAAGGCTCATGCAAGGCCTCACATTAGAATACAATCCTAAAAACTTCCGCGTTGTTACATTAAGACTTTTATAGCCACAGCCCTGGGGAGTAGTAATGGGTGCCTTTAAAAATACCTTATTCCTGCGAATCGTATCCCACGATTCTTTTGAAATACCTGCTGAATTTCCGCCAAGGAAAACTTTTTCGCCCACTTCGATTTCCTCGATTTCTAGTTCAGCTCCCGCTGCCATAATGATTTCGAGAGTGGCGTCCATAATTTCAGGGCCAATTCCATCACCTTTTGCGACCGTTATTTTTGTCATAGTTAAAATTTTATGACGCAAAATTGCGTAGCTTTATTCATATAATTTCATTTACCTTTATTATATTAATCATAAATAATTTTTATGAACTTTACGTTACATCAATTGAAGGTTTTCATGATTGTGGTGGAGAATGAAAGTGTCACGAAAGCCTCAGAGGAATTGAATATGACACAGCCTGCAGTATCTATTCAACTCAAAAATTTGCAGGACCAATTTGATATTGCTTTGACAGAAGTGGTGGGTCGGAAGTTATATGTTACTGATTTTGGAAGGAAGCTATACCAAATTGCAGAAAGGATTTTTAATGAGGTATCATCTATCGGTTACCAAACTCAGAGCTTTAAAGGAATACTTTCGGGAAAACTTAAAATATCAGTAGCTTCTACAGGAAAATATGTAATTCCGTATTACCTGAAAGACTTTTTGAAGGCTAATCCGAATATCGATTTAGTTATGGACGTAACTAATAAAGCAAAAGTTATACGAAGTTTGGAGAATAATGAAGTTGATTTTTCACTTGTATCAGTTTTACCAGATACATTAGATATCGAACAGGAAATATTATTACCTAATAAATTAGTATTGACGGGTGCTTCTGATGCCGAAATTATGGATACAAAACCAATGAGTAAATCGGTCTTTGATAATATTCCGCTTATTTATCGCGAAGTTGGTTCAGGTACAAGAGTTACCATGCAACGCTTTTTTCAGAAAGCCAATATTGTGCCGCATGCAAAACTGGAATTGACCTCAACAGAAGCCGTAAAACAGGCAGTAATGGCAGGGCTTGGATTCTCAATTCTATCTGTTTTAAGTATCAAAAATGAGTTAGAACTAGGAGAGATAAAAATAATTCCTGTAAAAGGTTTACCGCTAAGAGAAAATTGGAGGTTGATATGGTTAAAACAAAAAAAAATGTCTGAAGTTGCAAAAGCTTTCCTAAGCTTTATCAAGCAAAACAAACAATCTATTTACCAAATAAAATTCTCATGGATAGAAAAATATGAATAGTGATTTTTTAAAAATAGCTTCATGAGTCCTTATCGCCAATAGCTTTTACGCTACCTGGAAATTCATCAGCTGGAATGGCTGGCATATTTTATAAATAGCTTTTAATCTTTCCACAAAAAAGGGAATAGAACTAAAGACAAAACGACTACTAAAAGATCGAGGCCAAATAGTAAAAGCGTGATTTGCATAAGAGCGTCATCTCTAAAAACTTCTCCGAACGCAGATTTCGATAAACGAATTAACAATAATAATTGAGGAATGATTAATGGAAAACCAAGAATCGCCATGATAGCCGCATTCTGTTGTGCCTTCGCAGCAATTGCCGACATTAATGTAAAAACCAGGCTAAGGCTTAATCCTCCGAGACAAGCAATGCCGATAAACTCAAGCTGATTTAATATGGGATCTCCCAGCAAAATCCGAAATAATATAAGACTTACCAATGTCATTAGAAGCATCACTAGCAGACTGTATATTAATTTGGCAATGATGAAATGAACCGGGCTGGTTATAGTATAAAAATAAAGCATCCGGCCTTTGCTTTCCTGCATAAAACTTTTTGCAACGGCATTGATACAAACAAACAATTGTATCATCCAAAATAATCCATTATAAACCGTACTTCCAGGCTGCCCCATCGCGAGGTACAATACAAAAATGGTAGAAGCGACATAAAGCAGAATGCCAAAAAAAGTATGTTGTTGCCGTAATTCCAGCAAAAAATCTTTCTTTAGTAAGGTGAGGATTTTTGACATTCTTATTTTATAAAATCATAGTAAACGAACAAATAAAACCAATTCTTATTTTACTCTTTAAGCGCAGCACAAACCCTGCATCTTGGCTCATAAATATCTTTTTCGCCGAGCAGAAACTGGCTGCCACTATTTATTTTTCTATAGCTGACGTTAGCGATATTGCCACAAACAACACATATCGCGTGGAGTTTGGTGATATAATCTGCTATTGCCAGCAAATTAGGCATTTGCCCAAACGGCTTGCCCTGGTAATCCATATCCAGCCCGGCGACTATTACCCGCATTCCTTTTAGCGCCAGCGCTTCGCAAACGGTTGAAATCTGGTCATCAAAAAACTGGGCTTCATCTATTCCTACTACGTCTACATCCTGCGCTAGCAAAAGTATAGTTTGGGAATTATCAATTGGTGTTGAGTGAATTTTATTTTCATCGTGGCTCACGATTTTTCTTTCGTCATATCTCGTGTCAATCGATGGCTTGAAGATTTCCGCTTTCAGATGCGCGATTTCAACTCTTTTTAACCTCCTGATTAATTCCTCGGTTTTGCCACTGAACATACTGCCGCAAATTACTTCTATCCAGCCACGCCTTTCGCCCCGCCAATTGGGTTCAATAAACATTTTTTGTATTTAATTTTAATTTCAATTAGTAACTTAGCCACATTGCAAGGTTAAATTGATTTTTCGTTAAATCAAAAACAAAGATATTTGCAAAACTCTTTAAAACTTTTTAGATTAATTATATGGACAGAGTGTCAACGCTTCTCAAAAAATTACAAAAGCAGTTTGATGAAAATTCATCAGCCAGGGAAATGTTGCAAACCTTACAAATATTACAGGCAGAATTAATAAATAATATTGAGAAAACACCAGGCTTTATTAACGAAAAGATTTCGGTATTAATGCCGGTGTCTTTTAATATAGTCGAAATAGGAACTACCACAATCCCAGCAGCAGAAGAAAGAATAGTGCAGGTATTGCAAATAGATGAAAAAGAAATTGAGGCTGAACTGGAAGGGATAAAAAGGAAAGCTGAGGCGTCAAATGCCCGGGTTTCTCACAACCGCCCTGGCTTTTTATTCGATCCGCTGGAAGAAGTTCCGACTTTGGCTCACCAGGATCAGGGTGATAAAAAAGTTTCCAACGAACTGGAATTTGAATATCCTGAATCGCTCAATGATCGTTTGAAAGAAAGCAAAATTGAGCTTTCTCAATCGCTTACTTCATCTCCTATAAAGGATTTGAGAAAGGCCATTGGAGTAAACGACCGTTTTTTATTTATCAACGAATTGTTTCGTGGCGATGAAGCCATGTATGAGCGAAGTATAAAAACGATTCAGAATTTCTCCATTTTTGCGGAAGCAGAATTTTGGATAAAAAGAGAACTCAAAGTAAAAATCGGCTGGCACGATAACCATCCTGTAGTAAAACAGTTTGACCAATTGGTGAAAAGAAGATTTTCCTGAAGATAAATTTTATATTTCCCCCACTTTTCCGGACATAAAAAAACCAATAAATAAATATTGGTTTTAAAATAATTTTAATAAAATCCTCTTTACTTTTTTGAGGGATTAGAAGGCCGCACTTCCACTTTACTGGGCAAAGTTCTTGAAGACATTTTTAAAAGATCGGCAACAATTTGCCCAATATCTTCCGGTTGAATTTTCCATCCGTCAGAATCATTTGGTGTATGGTCATTAAA
>JBDTHD010000023.1:0-2555 GCA_039937075.1 Ginsengibacter sp.
GGTCAAGCCCCTGGCATGGCTCGTCTAATACTAACAATGGTGGATTTTTTACCAAAGCCCTTGCAAGCAAAATCATTCGTTGGAGACTGGCAGAAATTGAATGTAAAGGTTTTGTTGACACATGAGAAAGTTGTAAAAAATCCAACCACTGAAGTATATTTTTATTTTGCTGTTGATTCAATTTTTTAAATAAGCCGATGGTGTCAGCATAGCCTGAGCCAATTGCATTGAAACAGGTAACATTTTTGTCGAAAAAAGCATGTAACTCCGGCGAAATAAATCCCGTCTTTTTCTTGATGTCCCAAATGCTTTCGCCACTTCCCCTTCTTTTTCCAAACAAATAGATTTCATTAGAATAGGCCTGCGGATGGTCGCCGGTAATCATACTTAGCAAGGAAGATTTACCAGATCCATTATGCCCTTTTAGTAACCATTTTTCACCTTCTTTTATTTTCCAGTTAAGTTCCTGGAAGATCAGATGCTCTCCATATTTTAAGGAAATATTTTTCATCTCTACTATCGTTCCATATTGATACGATTCATCTGAAACAGGAAGCAAATCTGTATTGTAAATAAATTCTTTCCGTGAAGACTTTTCGGATTTTGTTAGATTAAAATTTTCTTTTTTACCAAAAAATTCTAAATTCTTATTTTCAAGAAAAGCAACGTTTGTTATAAAATCCGGAATAGAAAATGTTCCGGGAATTAAAATAACCTGTGTTCCTTTTTGAGAAATTTCTTTTAATATTTTATTTAACTCTTTTACTGCTGAAATATCGAGACCTGTATAAGGCGTATCTAAAATCAATATCTGTGGCGGATTCAATAACGCTTTGGCTAATTGAAACTTTTTATGTTCGCCGGAGGATAATTGAATTAACGGGGAATTTTTAAGATGGCTTATTCCAAGAACTTCTAAATTAAATCCGATAGCTATCGGATCAATGTTATTTGCCTGCCTGCCGGTAGGCCAGGTTGGTTTACTGTTTGGCGAAGATGCGTTTAATAATTCTTCATAAATAGTAGGCGCGTCGTTTGCGTCGAAACTATTAAAACGCTGTTGGTAATAAAAATCATTTAACCCCGATAAATTTTTGAAAGAATAACGCTGCTCTACGAATTTAATTCGTGTATGCATTTCCGTTACATCATCAGAATTGATAAAAATTTTTCCTTCGTAATGCAGTTTTCCTGCTAAAGCTTTTGCTAAAGTTGTTTTTCCGCTTTCTGAAGCGCCTAAAATGGCGAGATGTTCATTGGGAAGAAGTGAAAATGAAATTCCATCAAGTACACTAATATCCTGCGTTTTCACTACAAGATCTGTTACTATGATGGATGGTTTTTGCATTTTGTTTTATGAGGTTTAAGACAGCGCCATTTCTAATTTTTTTATAAAAAATCTTTCTGTATAAATTTTAATGAACGCTCACCGCAGCTTTTTGATAACTGTTTGCTAATTCAGAAAGGTCTTCGTCTTCCACTACTTTTTTATTATCTGCCACTTTTAAAAAGCGCTCATATAATATATCTACATCATTTCTATAAAACTGGAAACCTAATTTTTGAAAGCGATAAGCCAGCGCGCTGCGGCCACTTCTGGCGGTAAGTACAATTTTAGAACTGTCAACGCCCACTTCTTCAGGATTCATAATTTCATAAGTAAGCGAATCTTTTAAAAATCCATCCTGGTGAATGCCCGAGGAATGAGAAAAAGCGTTGCTTCCAACGATGGCTTTATTAGGTTGAACAGGCATGCGCATCGTATCAGAAACCAAACGGCTCATCGGGAACAATTTGGACGAATCGATTCCTGTATAAAAACCAAGAGATTTGTGTTGCTTAATCACCATCACCACTTCTTCCAAAGAGGTATTGCCAGCCCTTTCGCCCAAACCATTAATGGTGCATTCTATCTGCCGCGCACCACCGATGGCTCCTGCGATTGAATTGGCAGTTGCCAAACCAAGGTCGTTATGGCAATGGCAGGAAATAATCGCTTTATCAATATTGCCAACATTATTTTTTAAGAACGCCATTTTTTCTCCATATTGATGGGGCAAGCAATAGCCCGTTGTATCAGGAATATTTACTGTAGTGGCTCCGGCTTTTATTACCGCTTCGATTACTCTGGCGAGATATTCATTGTCGGTTCGTCCTGCGTCTTCGGCGTAAAATTCTACATCGTCTACAAAATTTTTAGCCCATTTTACACCTTGAACGGCTCTCTTTAAAATCTCTTCGCGGTTAGAGTTGAATTTACTTTTTATGTGAAAATCGGAAGTGCCTATTCCCGTATGAATGCGAGGTTTTTTTGCGTATTTTAAAGCCTGGGCTGCTACTTCTATATCCTTTTGAACAGCACGCGACAATGCACAAACCGTTACGTTTTTGACATTTTTTGAAATCTGTTCTACAGAATTAAAATCCCCCGGGCTGGAAATTGGAAATCCCGCTTCCAACACGTCAACACCCAACTCTTCGAGTTTCAATGCCAGCTCAATTTTTTCTTTAGTATTCAGTCTGCAACCAGGCACTTGTTCGCCATCTCTTAATGT
>JBDTHD010000024.1:0-5298 GCA_039937075.1 Ginsengibacter sp.
CTATAAAAGTTAGAACTTGAATGCAACGTAAATGTTGCTGCGAATTAACTTTACCAAATAAAACTTTAATCGCAACCATGAAAAATTTGCATGGCATTTATTTTCCGATAAAAATATCATTCAGAACCGACTAAATGCGATTAGGTACTATGGTTAGTAATTGAGAAAAATATCATCTTCTGATCTTGCTTTTATTTCCTGCGCCGAAATATCCTAAAGGGATTTGCGTCAATGATCAGAAAACAAAAACGCTTTTGATTGATTAATTTCAAGGACTTCAATTTGATCGCCTATACTAATGGTTCCTGTTCCAGCAACTAATAAATTTTGCCCAAAATAGATCTTATTGTTTTTCTGGCGGTACAATGCCAAAGTTTTCAAAGGTTCTTTTGATTTATTTGCATTGTCCTGGTTTATAGTCGGAATAACGCACCTTGCACAAAGCTTTACGCCGTAAAAACTGATACCCTGTATCATAAAGTTTCTTAGCAGATCTTCCTCATAAGGCTCACCACCTGTAAAAACGATACTCGGCCTGAAACGATTCATTGGCAAAGCTTCCGGAAGTTTTTTATTTAAATCGTCAACGGAAGCCTGTCCAATTATCATAAACGGAAAAGCGTCAGCAAAGCCCGTCGTTTCATTGTGCAATGCGTATTTTTTGTCAACAAATCTCTGAAACGTATCGGGCATAAATACCAGGCTGCAATCAATATCCAACATCTCGGTAAACCATTTATCTGCGTCGGAGTTGGCAAATAAAGCCTCACAGGTCTCATCAAAAATTTGAACGGTAATTGGTTCTGAAGATTCGGGAATAAAGGGAATTACAATTGAGCAATTTACTTTTTCTTTATGATATACTTTCAAGCCATTTTTTGTAAGTTCAACCTGCAACAACGCCATTAATGGAAATTCTCTTTGCGTGAGAAACCGTAAATTTTTATCCACCAACATCCATCTTCTATCGTGTTGAAAACCTTTTTCTGTAACCGTCGCTGAAGAAACAGAAATCCCTCCTAATGACTTTACCGGGTAAATAAATAATTGACTAACGACGAGCATAAGCAAATATAATACAGCGAGATTTTTTATGATGATAATTTCATTATCCGGAATTTTAAAGAAGATTTTTGTCCAACACCTTTTGATCAAAAAACCACTTTTGCTCAAAGTGGTTATTAAGAAAATTTGAAGCAATTAATTTTTACATTTATTTCTTTTTTTTCGGGACCGAATTGCTTTTGCTTTTTGAAGATGAGCCGGATGAACTTTTTTTAGGAACCTTAGCGCCTTCTTCTCTTGCTTCAGAAAGGCCTATCGCGATTGCCTGCTTCGGGTTCGTAACTTTCTTACCGCTTTTTCCACTTTCAAGTTTTCCTTCATGCATTTCATGCATTGATTCTTCAACTTTTTTTCCTGCCTCTTTAGAATACTTTGCCATTTTATAAAATTTTTTAAGATTAGTAATAAAATAACTGTTGTAATATTTGTGCCAAATTTTAAAAACTTCGTTTATGCGATATCGAGTTCTTTAATTTCTTTTTTATATGCAGAGGGAAGAATGAGGGATTTTGCAAACGTATCTAATTTAATTATCCTGCTCAACTTATAAAATGGTAACACAGGTTTAAGGAACGAAAAATTTCTTAACCCCAATAAAGTCCTGACTCTTTGCGGAGCGATCAATATCTGGCCTTCTAATAATATTCTGAAACGGAAAGCTCCTAAGTGTTTTTTATATTGCTTGTAAAGATCTTTAGAGTAAGCGCTTTTAATAAGATCATTTTCTAAATGATAGTTTCTTACAGGCAACCATTCATTATAGCTTTCGGGAAGGTCTGTTAAATTCATTCTTTTACCAAGACGATAGAACACTTCAAAAACTTCTTGCTTTTCATCCGGCGAAAGTTTTCTTTCAAGAACTTCAAAAGCGGCGATGCTGTAATAAATAAGCATAAAAAGCACATCGCGATAAGCCCATGACGGTATCGATTTTTTTCTTTTGTTCTCTACAGCTTTATGAATTGCCGTGATCGCATCAATTGTGCGCAATGCCTCATAATATTCAGCGAAAACAATTCTTCTCGCATAGGTAACAGTTGAAAACAATCTTCCCAAAGGATCCGCCGGAAGGCGGCCTGTAAAATAAAGCCAATCAACGGCTTTGTTTAATGCAAATTCCGCTGCAGATCCCGCAAAGATAAAAAGCACCGTATCACTTTTTCCCCAGATTTGGCGAACAATAGAGTTTCTATCAACAAAGTATTTCATGATAACAAAATGCAAGGTATCGTGAAATAAACAATAATTTCTTTGGGAGTTAAAATTTTAAAGTTTGTTTAAGCCTTCGTTAGCAAATCAAAACAATCGTTTTATTACATTAATAAGAAGCGTAACAACTACGCTAATTACAAGCATCGTGACCACCGGGAAATAGAAGCTGGAATTTCCCTTCTCAATTTTTATATCGCCTGGAAGCTTTCCAATCCATTTGAAATAATCATGGAAAAAATAAATTAAGATACCAATCATTAGGATGAGCAATCCTGTTATAATTATATACTTACCTGTTTGCTGGTCCATAGCAATATATAATGATGAAACTATCTTTTACTTTTCCGTTGTGCAACTATCCCATTAAATGAAATAGCATCCCGCGATGTGCAGGTAACATTGAGTGTGGCCGCACCGTTGTCATACACGGTAAAAAAATATTTTTGAACATCACTGTTATCTTTTGGTACAATTACAATGTCCCAACCACTTTTTTTATGACGAGAAACCGTATAAGAAAAATTAGTAGATTTAAAATCCAATACAGATTTTGTTTCGTTGTACACGGCGCTGAAGGCACGACCAAAGTACGGCAAATAACTGCGTAACGTATCTTTTGTTACCTTAACATCATAAGACGAAGTTAGATTTCTGTATTGACCTCTTAAAGGCATAACCGACTGCGCTCTAAAAATAAAATTTGATGAATCTACAAGGTTTTTAAAGAACGCCCTTTTAGAATTACTTTGCGATTTCTTCTGTGCAGTTGAAAACTGCGGTAACGTGATTAGCCCAAATCCGACTACAAAAAAATAAATGAAAAATTTACGTATTTTGTTTTTGTATTTAAAATAATGTATCAAAATTACGACGCAAGATTTATCAAAATGTGAAACACATTTTCATAATATTTTTACCTGACCTAAATGAGTATTAATTGTTACTTATTAGGATTGTTGGTAATGGCGCCAGCTCCATTATCATTCTTTTTATAAGTGTTATATTTTTTAGAACTACCTCCAAGACGAGTGTCACGGTACATAGGTCTTTTTGCGGAAGTAATTATTCGTTTGTTCTGAGTCCTTGAAACCAAAGCCTTGTGTGTAGTTGGAGATTTTTTATGAGGAACTTGTTTTTTGGAAAGATGGGTAGTATCCTGGCAAAAACTTTTGAGGGAAATAAACATACATAAGAATGTTATCGTTATTAATTTTTTCATGATTATTTGTTTTACTTAATAAGTCATAAAGACTATGCCAGTGTGTAAATCCCGGCAAAATTTAGGCTATTATTTCAATATTAAATTATCGCAGCTTCAAATGATTGGCAGTATTAGGATGTAACTGGTAAATAACGCAAGTGTCATATAGCTGTTTCCTCATCAAAATATTTCTCAATTTACTTCCGAGTCTGGAAAGTTTCTTCTATGTTTGCGATCGTTGAACAAATACGTCAACATCCTCTTCCTTAACTAAGACTGCAGTTTTCAATATCCCGATAGCTACAATTGTATGTCCCTATTATCAGAAAAAATTATTATCCTGTTTACTCACAATGCAATTATTTTTTGCGAAGCATAAACGTCGTTTTATGAAGGGCAATAGCATCAGTAAATTTTAAATTTGACAGATAACGCATGTATATATCTTTCTAAAATAAATCTTTAGGCTATAACTATTACACAGGCATCCGCCGCTTTTGGGAAACCGTTTGGTTTCCCTTTTTGTATTTTATATTTTATTGCGTTAGAATAATCAACGATGGAAACAAGGATAATCTTATCGATATTTACACGTCATGAAAGCATCGTCTATAAATACAATTAAAAGTGAATTAGAACAACGCACCCATAAAGATTTGCTTTCATTTTGCCTCAAACTTTCCAGATTTAAATTAGAAAATAAAGAGCTACTTAGTTATTTGTTGTTTGAATCAGATGATGTTACAGGTTATATCGAAGCAATAAAAAAAGACATTACATTTGAATTTGGGCAAATTAATTATTCCAATATTTATTATATAAAAAAAGGCGTTAGAAAAATATTGAGGCGGGCAAATAAGCAAATAAAATTTACGGAATTGAAGCTTGCAGAAGTTGAAATCCTGATCCACTTTTGTAATAGCTTTATAGATTTTAAAATTCCGATGCAAAAAAGTGTTCAGCTTAAAAATATTTACCTTTCACAGGTTAATAAGATCAAAAAGGCAATAATGACCTTGCACCCTGACCTGCAATATGATCTGACCCGGCAGATAAAAATCATTGAAGAGAAATAATTTTGAATATAATTCATGATTTGCTAACTTTATTATTCATCAAATAAAAAGGAGGTATTCATGCAATCAACAGATAGAACATGGACTTCCGTGCTGACAACATGTTAGCAGGTTTCCATCAAAATAATCTGTGTCGCTAGGGAGCGCCGTTACCATCGGGAAACCGGTGGTTTTTTTTTCTACTAGAGAAGAATGAAAACTTATAAGATAAATAAAAATATTTTTTCATTTCATTCTCTTTAAATTTATCATACAAAATTATTCCTCAATTTAAAAACATCTATTATGAACTTAAAAAAAATTATCTCAGCATTACTCATCACAATGTGTATAGGCATGATTTCTCCCGCATTTGCTTCCGGTGAAAATCCCGTTACCGGCACTCCAAAATCTGCAACTGAATTGCGGGGCCAGGAAATAACCAACAGGTTGATCGAGATTAAAAACATGGATAAAAGTAATCTCACTACGTCAGAAAAGAAGGAGTTAAGGAAAGAAGTGAAAAAAATGAAAAAGGACAGAAATAGAAACGGAATTTACTTATCAGTTGGCGCAGTTATTATTATTGTTTTGCTGCTGATCATTTTACTTTAATAGTCTTAAATAAATAATGCCGGAAAATGTCCGGCATTATTTATTTAATTTTTTACTTAAAAATTATTTTTTTCGGTCAGCTACTACAAGCACTACCCCGATAACTGCGAGAATACCACCTGCATAAGTTGGCCATCCTATCCATTTATT
>JBDTHD010000025.1:0-4450 GCA_039937075.1 Ginsengibacter sp.
TCATTTTTTGTTAACTGAAACTAAAAATCATTTCATTTATCTTGCACTCCCAAAAATAAAATCATAGTATGGAATACAGTAAATTAGTTTCAGTAACAGGCTTGCCCGGTTTGTTTGAATTATTATCATCAAAGTCTGATGGCGCGGTTGTAAAATCTTTGGAAGATAATGCTACAAAATTTGTAAGCAACCGCCAGCATAATTTTTCGCACCTGGAAAGTATAGAAGTTTACACCACAAAGGATAACTCAACACTTGCTGAAGTTTTTGACGCGATGAAAAAAAGTAAAGAAAAAGTGCCTGAAACTAATGCTGATGGCAAACATTTGAAAACTTATTTTGAAAAAGTGTATCCAGAAATGGATTTTGACAGGGTTTATGGCAGCGACATGAAGAAGATGATAAAATGGTATCACATCATTCAAAAAAATAAAATAGAAGTAAAAATAAAAACAGAAGAAGAAAAAGAAGCTGCTGCAGAGGCAAAAAATGCGAAACCTGCTCATGTAGATAATGCGCATGTAAAAGACATGAAACCACAGCAGGTAAATCCTAAGAAAATTGAAAGCCGTGGCGTAAAGTAATTTTTACCCAAGTAAGAGAATAAGAATCTCATTTATTTGTCGGTTTACTATGTTTTGCTAAAAACTTTAAATCATTGTGCAATGACAGCAGATATCAAAAAATTAGAAAGAAATTATTTACCGGAAGAATTAACTGTTTCTTCATGGGAAGTCATTGAACCATATTTCAAAGAGCTTTTGAAAAGAGAAATTCAGTCAAAAGAAGAAATGGAAAAATGGTTAAAAGATATGAGCGAGCTGGAAGCGGCCATCAATGAAGATGTATGCTGGCGCCAGATAAAAATGACTTGCGACACCACTGATAAGAATCTTGAAGAATCTTTTAATTTCTTTTGTTTGGAAATTCAGCCAAAGATTCAGCCGTATGCTTTTGAGCTGAATAAAAAGTTGGTAAATTCTCCATATATAAATGAACTGGAACAGGATAAATATTTTACGTATCTCCGTTCAGTCAAAAAAAGTATAGAGCTTTTCAGGGAAGAAAATATTCCTATCGAATCGGAAATTGCCATATTGCAGCAAAAATATGGAATGATTACCGGCAAGATGACGGTAGAGGTGAACGGTAATGCTTACACGCTGCAACAGGCTGCGAAATTTTTTGAAAACCACGACCGCAAACTTCGCGAAGAAGTTTATAGAAAGATTGGAGAAAGAAGGCTGGAAGATAAAGACGCACTCAATGATTTGTTTTCTAAATTGATCGAAAAAAGAAACCAGGAAGCGCTAAATGCAGGTTTTGAAAATTACCGTGATTTTAAATTTAAGCAACTCGGAAGATTCGATTATACTAAGGAAGAGACTTTCAAATTTCATGAATCTGTAAAGCTTCATGTGGTGCCCCTCGTTAATAAGATTCATCAACACAAAAAAGAAAAATTAAAGCTTGAACAACTTCGGCCGTGGGATATGGAAGCAGAGCCAGAAGGTACAAAACCTTTAACGCCTTTCGAAACAGGAGAAGAACTGCTTCATAAATCAATAGAAGTTTTTACCAAGCTTCGGCCATTTTTTGGCGATTGCCTTCGCAAGATGAATGAAATGAAACATCTTGACTTGGAAAGCAGGACCGGCAAGGCTCCTGGCGGTTATAATATGCCTCTAGCAGAAAGTGGTGCTCCGTTTATTTTTATGAATGCGGCAAAGTCTATGCACGATGTAACAACGATGGTTCATGAAGGCGGCCATGCGGTTCAATCTTTTCTGACCCATTCGTTGGAGTTAAGCTCTTTCAAAGATTATCCAATGGAAATCGCTGAAGTGGCCAGCATGTCGATGGAACTTTTTACCATGGATTATTGGGATATTTTCTTTGATAATAAAGAAGATTTAAAAAGGGCGAAAGAACACCAGTTAGAAAGGGTAATTACAATTTTCCCATGGATAGCCGTGATAGATAAATTTCAACATTGGGTTTATGAAAATCCGAATCACACCCTGGAAGAAAGGTCACAGAAATGGATGGAAATATTCCATGAGTTTTCTGATGATGTAATTGATTATTCAGGCCTTGAAAAATACGTTGAAAACGGCTGGCAGAAACAACTTCATTTGTATGAAGTGCCTTTTTATTATATCGAATATGGTATCGCACAATTGGGCGCTATCGGCCTTTGGATGCAATACAAAAAAAATCCTGAAAAAGCATTGGATAATTATGTAAATGCGTTAAGCTTTGGCGGAACAAAAACACTTCCTGAACTGTATAAAGCAGCAGGATTAAAATTTGATTTTTCGCCCGAAAATATAAAAACGTTGATGGAATTTGTAAAAGATGAGATGGAGAAACTGTAATTGTGGAAAATAAAAATCACAATTATTTATTCGTTTACTATAAAATCTATCCCGGCAATTTTCTCTTATAAAAATCTATTTTTTCTTGCAGTGAAACCCTCGCATAACGTGGCGAAGGCGATGGCAAACATTCTCCATTTTTAACCAAAGGAAATAATTTCAAAAAATGTTTTTCTACCAATTTGCTGGTAAAAAAAACTGATTCAAATTTATTTTCGTCCAAAATTTTCTTGAGTGCTTTGTCATTGTAAGCGATTATTTCAAGATTGCTATCCTGGTTATTATCTTCCTTTCTTCTTATTTTAAGAAATACATCTCCTATTGCAATGCCATGCTTTGTAAAAAGCTCTTTTTTATCTTCCGTTGTAATTAACTCCTTGTTATACACGCCTCTCATTATATTCCAAAACTGGTTTCGTTTGGAAGCATAAAACCATTCGTTTGCAGATTCAAATAGAGCGTGGCCTTTGCCCGGAAAGCTTCCAAGGATAAGAACTTTGGCGTTTGGCGGAACAAAAGGTTTATGTGGATGTATTTCTATCTCGGGCATTTGTTTGTAAAACTTTTAATTAGCAACAAATTTACAGAAACTGGAATCACAAGATTTTTTTTCATCATAAAGTTTTAGTTTTATCACTCAAATTTTTTTTGATGGAGCCGAATGCTATCCGCGCAAACAGGAATGTTATTTTAATAATCATTGTTGCGTCGCTGGGTTATTTTGTAGATATCTACGACCTCGTTATTTTTTCAATCGTAAGAGTACAGAGTTTTCATGACATAGGCATCGGGGAAGATGCAATGCGCAAAGGAGGCGAATATGTATTGAATATGCAGATGGGCGGCCTTCTTATTGGCGGAATTATTTGGGGCATTATTGGTGATAAATTTGGCCGTATTAAAGTTCTTTTCGGCTCTATAGTGTTGTATTCGATTGCTAATATCGCCAATGCCTATGTGGGCAATATTAATAGTTATGCTTTCATCCGTTTTGTTGCTGGAATAGGATTGGCCGGGGAATTAGGCGCCGGAATTACGTTGGTTAGCGAAAGTATGAATAAAGAAAAGCGCGGCTATGGTACAATGATGGTAGCTGTAGTTGGCGTGCTCGGAGCGCTTGTTGCTTTTTGGGTGGCAAAACATTTCGATTGGCGCAATGCCTATATTGTTGGCGGATGTATCGGAATTTTTTTGCTGGTGTTACGAATTGGCACATTTGAGTCAGGCCTTTATAAAAAGACGGAGAATAAAAATATTCCAAAAGGAAAATTCATGATGCTTTTTGCCAACCGTGAAAGAGCATTGCGTTATTTATATTGTTTGCTTATCGGATTACCTATCTGGTTTGTTGTGGGCATTTTTATAACACAAGCTCCTGAATTCGGAAAAGCTTTAGGCTCCACAGAAGTACTCAGCGCGGGAAAAGGAATCGTATATACTTATATTGGAATTTCCCTCGGAGATTTATTTGCGGGACTTTTGGCGCAGATTTCCGGTTCAAGAAAATTAGCTGTTTTTATTTTCCAGATGGGCATAATTATTAGTTCAATATGGTATCTTTCTTCTACAGGAATCACTCCCGAAAAATTTCACTGGCTGGCGTTTTTTATGGGACTATCGGTGGGCTATTGGGCTACTTTTGTTACGATATCTTCTGAACAATTCGGTACCAATCTTCGGGCTACCGTTACCACTACTGCACCCAATTTTGTGAGAGGTGCTTTAATACCCAGTACTTTTCTTTTTGAATTTTTTGTGCATCGATTTAATATTATTACGGCCGGATATATTATGATTTTCATTCTCTCAGCTATCGCCCTTTTTGCACTTACACAACTCAAAGAAAGCTTTAATAAAGACTTGAATTATCTGGAAGAGTAGGTGGCAAAATTTAATTTTTATTGAAGAAATAATCTGTAACAATTTGTGGAATTCCTGGCTTTAACGCCTGAAAGAATTTCCCTAAAAATTACCTTGTAATTCATTTCCTGATTTTGCATTAATTTCACAGCTCAATTTTAATTAAAAAAACTGATTTTATATTATGGCTACAGCGATTAGAATGCCTTTGA
>JBDTHD010000026.1:0-3493 GCA_039937075.1 Ginsengibacter sp.
TGTAAAGGAACCAGGTTTACCTGCACTTGCTGTTTATCCATCAAAGCAGCTTCCAGTATGATTTCCACCTGCTTGTTCATTCTCTTATTTTCATCTTTGATAATACCGGAAAAATATTCCATCTTGGTTTTATCCTTCAGTACCTTTTCATTTTTTAACGCATCCACCGCCAACGAAATGGTTGCAATAGGTGTTTTAAATTCATGCGTCATATTATTGATAAAATCCGTTTTTATTTCGCTTAATTTTTTCTGCCGCAGCAAAGCCCTTATCGTTATAAAAAATGCCGCGAAAATAATAAAGGTGAAAATAACAGCTCCAATTAACATCCATACCATTTGCTTCCAAACTAAATTTTTCACGTGGGGAACTACGACAATCAAAAGCTCCTGCGGAGCCAGCCCGGTTGCAAAACTGGCATTAGTAGGAGCAAGCGGGGAAATAAAAGTGCTATTGTTAATGGTATCGGTATAGGCCGAGTAGAAATTCTTCGATACAAGGTCATCCCCTATCATGCTTGTTGTAGTAACAGCACATTCAAAATCCAGGTGTTTTATACCATTTCTCTCAAATTCTTTATTGATAATTTTTCTTACATCTCCAATTGAAAAAATGTGAGCAATCGTGCTGGGAAATACATTTAGAGGAGATAGAAGATCGCCATTTTTTCTTTCCCCGAATTGCGAAATTTTTGACCTTTCATTTTCAAGGGTATTTACTGATTGAACTGTAACCATTTGAATAGTATTTTCAAACTGGAACTCTTTGTCCTGCAACGCTTGCCTTATCCAAACGATCTGAAAAAAAATAATCCCCATCAAGGAAATGAAAACCAGGACAGCAATTATTGGAAAAATTTTTTTCATTCAGACAAATTTAATCTTCATACCCGCTAAACCATAGCAGCGGCCAATTTAGTTTTATTTTTTAACTATCTCTTATCTTTTATTTTAGCAATAAACACCGGCTTTTTTATTTCGTTTGAGCAAATAAAATTAATTTACAATTATGATTTCACCAGCCCCGGGAACTTTATTAATTGCGAATCCGTTTTTAAAAGATCCAAACTTTAGCCGCACCGTTATTTTTATTTGTGAAAACGCACCCGAAGGTTCGTTTGGCCTGGTGCTAAACAAGCAATTTGACAAAACGCTCAACCAACTTATTCCGGATTTAGATTTGCCTTATTTTCCTGTTTTCTCAGGAGGACCGGTACAACTTGATTCATTACATTTTCTTCACCAATATCCTGATTTGATAAGCGGCGGCGTAGAAGTATTTGATGGAGTATATTGGGGAGGCAATTTTGAAAGTTTAAAAATTCACCTAAAAAATGACGATATCAGCGAGGATAAAATCAGGTTCTTCGTTGGTTACAGCGGATGGGCAGAGGGGCAATTGGATATGGAGATGAAAGAAGATAGCTGGCTAACGGTAAAGGCTACACGAAAATTAATTTTTGAAACCGCTGCCGCTGAAACCTGGAAAGAATCTTTAAATTTTTTAGGTGGAGATTATAAAATGATGGCCAATTATCCGATAGACCCTCAATTAAATTAAGATGGCAGGTTTCTTGTTGTAGCCAAATAAAATTTAGTTATGAAAAAATTACTGGTTTTTGTTGCGTTAGTGGCCGCAGGCGTTTATCTCTTACTAAAAGAATCTGATAAAAAAGAAATCAAAAAAGTGGGCAAGAAGATTAAAAAGAAATTAAGAAAAAGCCATTTCCCAAAAAAACAAGTACCGGCACAATAAAGTATTGTTCGATAACTTATTTTTACCAAAAACAGATTGCTGTATAAAATTTTACTTTTCCCGTCCAGGCTTGCGATCCATTTTTATTGCCGTCGGATTGTAATTAATCGTCCGAAAATATTGGCGGAAAAGGGACCATTACTCATTGCTTCAAACCATCCCAATTCATTTTTGGATGCAATCATATTAAGCACTCTTTTCAAAAAACCAGTTCACTCTCTCGCGCGTGGCGATGCTTTTGCAGGAAAGTTTATTACAAAAGTCCTAAAGTCCTGCAACATGCTACCGGTTTACAGGATGAGCGAAGGCATAGAAAACCTTGGCCAGAATTATTCCACCTTTGATACGTGTAAAAGATTGTTTGAAGAAAATAAGGCTGTTTTAATTTTTATTGAGGGAAGATGCGTTAATGAATGGCATCTACGTCCTTTTAAAAAGGGAGCGGCAAGACTGGCAATCGATTCATGGAAAAATAATATTCCTTTAAAAATTTTACCTGTTGGAATTAATTACAGTTCTTTTCATTTTTACGGAAAAAATATTTTCCTCAATTTTGGAAATATTATTTCAAAAGATGAATTTCTTACCATTAATTCTAATGGGAAATCAATTAATGAATTGAACCAAAAAATAAAAAATGAATTAAGTAAATCAGTCTATGAAATTGATAAAGATGATTATAAAAAATTGGCAGATCATTTTTTTATTAAAAATCCATTTATAAAAAAAATCGCTTTATTTATTCCTGCGATCATTGGATTTATCGCAAATGCACCTTTATATTTGTTCTTTCATTTAATGATAAAAAAACGTGCTGACGACCACTACGATTCTATAATGACCGGATTGCTGTTTCTCTTTTATCCTTTATATGTGTTGGCTATAACCTTGTTAACTTTTTTAATTTCTGAAAGCTGGTACTCTTTGCTGATACTAGCTTTGCTTCCATTTACCGGTTGGAGCTATTTGCAATTGAAAAGACAAATACCGAAATAAAAATTGGACTTTTTTGTTGGTTTACTATGAATTAATAAAATAAAAAAAGGCCATCTTTTCAGACAGCCTTTTAAGAGAAATATAAAATAAAATTAGTCTTCCACTTTCATCTTTCCTTTTTGTTTTGCTACTACTTCTTCAGCGATATTATTCGGAGCAGGCGCATAATGGCTAAACTCCATCGTAGAAGTGGCGCGGCCACTGGTAATAGAACGCAATTGGGTTACATAGCCAAACATTTCGCTCAATGGAACTTTTGCTTTTATCACCTGTACACCATGCTTGGTATCCATTCCTTCCAGCATTCCGCGACGGCGGTTTAAGTCGCCCGTAACATCACCCATATATTGATCCGGAGTTAACACTTCCACTTTCATGATAGGCTCCAACAACACTGGTTTTGCTTTACGGCCGGCCTCACGATAACCCTGCCTTGCACACATTTCAAAAGAAACCGCATCGGAATCCACCTGGTGGAACGAACCATCAAAAACCCTCACTTTCATACTTTGCATCGGGTAACTAGCCAATACACCAGTCGTCATTGCGGATTCAAAACCTTTCTGAATCGCCGGAACAAATTCTTTAGGAATTGAACCACCAAACAAGCCATTCACAAACTGGAAATTTCCTTTTCCTTCTTTGAGGAATTCTTCATCAGCAGGCCCTATTTCAAAAACAATATCCGCAAATTTACCACGTCCACCCGTTTGCTTTTTTAATACTTCACGGTGTTGAACCA
>JBDTHD010000027.1:0-7505 GCA_039937075.1 Ginsengibacter sp.
GCTTTGATAGATGCTGCACGTATGGACGGCTGCAATGAGACACAAATAATTTTTAAAATTTTATGGCCCAATATAAAACCTACAATTGTTACCGTTGCGATATTGTCTTTCATCGGTTCGTGGAATGAAGTTTTGTGGCCGTTGATCGTAATAAGAAATGAACAACTCATGACAATGCCTCAGTTGGTAACTCTGTTTGCGGTGGGAGGTAGGGCTGACGCGCAATTGGGAGTGAAAATAGCTGCTGCGGTTTTATTGGCGCTGCCTGTGATGATTGCTTTTTTATTTTTCCAAAAACATTTTATTCAAAGCATGGCTTCTACGGGGCTTAAAGATTAATAGATTATTTAAAAGATTTTAATTGATGAAGATTACAAAAAAAGATATTCGGTTTTATGCTTCTCCAAAAGCAGTGATAACGCAGTTCCTTCACTTACCGGGAAATGATCGTGTAAAAAATATAGTTGAGCGCGTTGAAAGTTTACAGGACAAAGATGTTCTTGCTTCCCTTGATAAAATAAAAAAAGATTTTGCAGATCGTCATCACAACCTTGACGAAATACTTTTGAGTCATTTTAAAAATGTAGAGAGTCAATTCAAGGAAAAAGATCTTTCTGTTTTATCTTCTCAAAAAAAATTATTAATTGGCGCTTATTTTACCAAAGAATATTCTATCGAATCGGCAGCCTTATTCAATCCTTCCATTGTTCCTCATCCGGATCAATCAGGATTGCAGAAGGGCGAACAACGATTTATAATGAGTTTAAGAGCAACTGGCGAAGGCCATATCTCTTCGGTGGTATTTAAAACCGGAATTATTAATCTTCAGAATGATATTATTATTGATGAATCTTCCCGTTATTTTACCGCGCTTAAAAATAATGAAAGATCAATTTATGAAAAATCATTTGTGGCGAAGCGGGCAGTATTTTTTAAAGGATTTAGAAATGAACTATTAGATATTTTACCGCAAAAATTTACTACATCTGAAGCACTACAAATTATTCATGAAAGTGAAATTTCCAATGATATTTCATTTGATAATTCAATTCAGTTTTTTAAAAACATGATGGATTCCAATTATGAATTAGAATCATCATCAAATATTCCGCTCAATGAAAAAGTGATTTTTCCAAGTGCTCAATCAGAAAGCATGGGGATGGAAGATGTTCGATGGGTAAAATTTATTGATGGTAATGAAATCGTTTATTATGGAACATATACCGCCTATAACGGCCACCGGATTCAAACACAAATGATTGAAACTGCCGATTTTGATGTTTTTAAAATAAGGACTTTATATGGTGACGCAATTGCTGACAAAGGCATGGCTTTGTTTCCTGAAAAGGTAAACGGAAAATATGTAATGATTTCAAGGCAAGGTGGTGAAAAGATCAGCATTATGTATTCTGATGATCTGTATGTGTGGAACAGTTTTCAAACTTTAATGGAGCCACTATATCCATGGGAACTGATGCAGTTGGGTAATTGCGGTTCTCCGATAAAAACAGAAAAAGGCTGGTTATTGTTAACACACGGCGTTGGGATTATGCGCACTTATGTTATAAGTGCTGTACTACTCGATTTGCAAAATCCTTCTGTTATTTTAGGAAGATTGGACAAACCAATTCTCGAAGCAGATGAAAACGAAAGGGAAGGTTATGTACCAAACGTCGTGTATACATGTGGGTTATTACGGCATGGAGATGTTTTGATAATCCCTTATGCAGTTTCTGATTCTGCAACGGGTTTTGTAACTATTGAATTAAATGAAATTTTAAATGAACTAATATGAAAAATGAAATCAAATTGTTATTGTGTTTTCTTGCTGTGAGTTGTATGTCGGTCACCTGCAAAAAGCAAAGTCCAGGCAACCCGGTTGTTCCTCCGAAAGATACATCGCTGGTAAATACAGCCCATCTTGATTATCTCACCGTGCCGATATCCTTTCCTGATGGCACCAACGCTGCAGGCGTTTATATTTATGCAGACGCTCCGGACTATAAGCTAACGCCTGCTTCGGGTGAAGGATATACCTGCGTAGACGATGTATCGCGTGCGGCTTTGGTATACCTCAGAAGCAGTAAGTTTTCAACCGATACATCTATTCAGGCTAAGGCGTTTAAACTGATTAATTTCCTGTTGGAAATGCAATCTTCTAACGGCTATTTTTATAATTTTCTTTCTGACGGTACTGATATAAATACAAACGGCACCACCAGCATTAACAATCCTGAATGGTGGTCGTGGAGGGCATTACAGACATTAACAGAAGGGTCTTCCTTGGTACAAGCTATTAATCCCACCTTGTCTGGAAAAATGGACGGTGCAGTTAATAAATTAATTATTTCGATGAAAAATGATTTGGTAAATCTGCCTCAAACAACGGAAGTAATAAATGGAATTACAGTTCCTCAGTGGCTTCCCGCAGGTAGCGGAACAGACCAGTCGGCCCTGCTCATTTTGGGTTTGATTCCTTATTGCGAAAAAACAAATGACGACGTAATGAAGACTTACGTAAAAAAGCTCGCTGACGGAATCGTTTTAATGCAGCAAGGAGATGCTGGCAATTTTCCATTTGATGCTTTTCTTAGTTTTCAAAATACATGGCATGCGTACGGTAACGGTCAGGCTTATGCGCTTTTAAAAGCGGGGACATTTTTAAATGATTCTAAATATACCACGGCAGCTATGGCAGAAATTGATAATTTTTATCCATTTCTTTTGCAAAACGGTTTTCTTTCTTCCTTTGTAGTTAATAATGATGGAAGTGGTGTAAAACTTGTTAGCGAAAATAGATATGATCAGATAGCATACGGGATAAAACCGATGGTTTTTGCTGCTTCTGAAGCTTTCAGTATAACGAAAGATGAAAAGTATGCTGATATGGCCGGACATCTTGCAGCCTGGTTTTTGGGAGCAAATGACGCGGGGCAGATAATGTATTCCACTGCTACCGGACGCTGCTTTGACGGATTATCTTCTACGACAAATGTAAACACGAATTCAGGTGCCGAATCCACAATTGAAGCTTTGCTAACGATGGAAAAAGTGGAACAATTTCCTGATATAAAAACGTCCTTGAACAAATATAAAAAGTAGAGACGCGATGCTTTGCATCTCTACCAGTAAAGGAACAAATAGACACTATTTTTATTTCGATAAAAAATATTTAATAAATGCATAATGGTTCTTTCAAATCGGACTATTTAATTTTTTCACCGGATGATGTGGACCTTAATCACTCTCCAATGAAAAATGATTTGGATGAAAGTACTTACGTGCTTGGTGCGTTTAATCCTGGTTTTTGCCGATTACCTAACGGAAATTTATTGTTAATGGTAAGGGTAGCAGAAGCATTGAAAAATCCGGTAAAAAATAAACACGCCCATTCTGTAAGATGGGATAAAAACGCTGCCTTCGTAACAGATGCATGGCCGCTTTCTGAGGTGGATATGAGCGATCCGAGAAAATTTAAAATAAAAGCATATAGCTTTCCGGTGTATGCGCTCACTTCACTATCGTGGCTTCTTCCAGTGGAATTAAATGAAGATGCGACCAGGATAGAATCCATTCATTACGATAAAATTATTTCTCCACAATTTGAAAGCCAGGAGTATGGAATTGAAGATCCCAGGATTTCGGTTATAGATGGCCGTTACTATATGACAGTTTGTTGTGTAAGTTCTGAAAGGCACTCTACTATGTTATACTTTTCTGATGATGGGCTAAATTATAAATGCGATGGGATTATTTTAGATCACCAGAACAAAGACATGCTGCTTTTTGAAGGAAAGGTGAATGACAATTATTATGCTTTAACGCGGCCCTTGGGAGAGTGTTACTTTGCTTCGCCACCTTCGTCTTTATTTCATCCAGGCCCTTCTATTCAAATGGCCACCTCGCCGGACCTGCATCATTGGAAACCCTGTGATAGTCATTTCCTCAGGGCAAGGCGTTCCTCTTTATCAAATGAAAAAATTGGTGGAGGAACTCAGCCGATTCTTACTTCTGAAGGTTGGCTTATGTTATATCATGGAGTAGAAAATAATTCAGGTGTCGGCATTTACCGGACTTTTTGGGCGCTTCTTAATAAAGAAAATCCACAAGAAATTTTATATCTCTCAGACAAGATTCCGCTATTAGAAGCAAACCCGGAATTGATGAAAGAAATCAAAGATAAAATATACCTGGGGAATGTTGTTTTTACAACCGGGATTGCAACACATGGAGATGATTTTATCATTGCCTCCGGCGAATTGGACCTGGCATGCAGGATAACAAAAATTTCTAAAAATCATTTTAAACCGTTTTCTTAAATCAAAATTATGGCTGAAGTTGTATTACAAAATATCTCCAAGATTTATGATGATCCCAATGATAAAAACAGCAGGAAGAAAGCAGTAGATAATATTTCGTTCAGCGTTCATGATAACGAATTTATGGTGCTTGTCGGCCCTTCGGGATGCGGTAAATCCACGTTGCTTCGTATGATTGCCGGCCTGGAAGATATTACGGAAGGCACGCTGTCAATCGACGGCAAAATAATTAATAATTTAAGCCCCCGCGATAGGGATATAGCTATGGTTTTTCAAAACTATGCGCTATACCCGCACATGAGCGTATACGACAATATGGCTTTTGGTTTAAAGCTTAAAAGAACCAGCAAATCCGAAATTAAAAAGCGTGTGATGGAAACTGCACAATTGCTGGAAATTGAAGATGAACTGCATCGCAAACCCAAGAATTTATCTGGCGGCCAGCGCCAAAGGGTAGCAATCGGAAGAGCCATCATTAGAAGGCCAAAAGTGTTTTTATTTGATGAACCGCTGAGTAATCTTGATGCCAAGCTAAGAAGCCAGATGAGAATAGAATTGCAAAAGCTTCACCGCCAGATAAAGGCTACGATGATTTATGTAACGCATGATCAAACTGAAGCTATGACGCTTGGAAACAGGATTGCGGTATTGAATAAAGGCAAGCTAATGCAACTCGATATTCCAATGAATTTATATGATCATCCTGCTAACCGTTTTGTTGGAGGTTTTATCGGAAGCCCTGCAATGAATTTTATGCATGGTACGATAAAAAATGAAGGAAATTATTTTTATAC
Source organism: Ginsengibacter sp. (assembly GCA_039937075.1). Classification (GTDB taxonomy): domain Bacteria; phylum Bacteroidota; class Bacteroidia; order Chitinophagales; family Chitinophagaceae; genus Ginsengibacter. Next base: position 5,114 of record JBDTHD010000027.1, read on the forward strand.
TAAAACCGGCGATCAGTTATTTTCTTTAGGAAATTTTATGCCCAATGAAATTGAAAAAATTAGAAACAAACCTATTACAATAGGAATTCGCCCTGAAAATATTGTAGTTGCAGCAGTTAACGCAGAGGAAATCGACTTTAAATTGGCAGTGACTGCTTTTGAAAATATGGGCAATGAACAAATCATTTACCTGGCATTGGGCGACGAGGTTTTAATTGCACGAAGGCCCGCATCTGGAATTATAGAAATCGGACAGGAAATTGGCGTCTTTTTTTTGAAAAACAAATTGTTATTTATGAATGAAGCCGGCGATGTAATTAACTGACCTGTGAGATCTTCAAAATCGTTTTAGAAAAGAAATTCTAAAATCCTCATTGATATCATTACTACACTTGGTTTTCCGGGCTATTTTTTTTTTAAAGAAAAGTATTGGCCTAACAGGAAAAAATATTCAAAATAAAAATTCTGATTATTTCTTAGTTTACTGCAAAGCTTGCAAAATCAATGCGGCAATTTGGGCTTTAAGTAACTATAAACCCACGTTCCTGCCATTGCACTAAGCAGAGTAACAACAGCGATACTCAATCCACTACCGATTTGTACATAAATTGGGCCGGGACAAGCACCTGTCAAACCCCAGCCAATTCCGAATAGCAGTGCACCATACACGTAACCCATGTTGAATTCCTTTTTGTCGATTCTTATTGGTTCGCCATCCAATGTTTTTATTTTGAGTTTTTTTATTATAAAAATCCCAAGAGCAGAAGTAGGAATGGCTGTAAGGAAAATACCAAACAACTGGAAACCCTGGAAGCGGAACATTTCCTGCATACGGAACCAGGAAACAGCATCTGATTTCATAAGTGTTATTCCGAATATGGTCCCTAACAGGAGGAACAGAAAATTTCTTTTTTTCATTTAATGAAGTAATAATGGTAAAATAAAGTTAGCGGTGAGAATGCCTCCCGCAAAAAATAAAATGGTAGCAACGAGCGATGGCCATTGCATTGTTGATATGCCTGCGATTCCGTGTCCGCTGGTACAGCCGCCCGAATAACGCGTTCCGAAACCTACCAAAAAACCACCACCGGCTACAATCAAAAAGTGCTGCCATGTAAATAAATTTGTCCAGCTAAATATTTCCTTTGGTAAAATTCCTTTTTGAGGAGCGATGCCTAAATCCTGCAAGCTTCCAAGGGTAGCGGCCGACAATGGCATTTCATGAATCGGATGTAATAAAACTCCGCCAATAAACCCTCCCAATAAAAGTCCGATCGCGAAAAATAGATTCCATAAATGATCTTTCCAGTTGTAGCTCAGAAAGGGAATCTTTGCGGGGACACACATGGCACATAAATGGCGCAATGAACTTGAAATGCCCAATAGCCGGTTGCCTGCGAGCAAAAGCAACGGAACAGTCAACCCTATGATCGGGCCTGCTACATACCACGGCCAGGGCTGCCTTATAAAATTAATTATTTCCACTGCTATCTTTTTTTTGTGCTGCGAAATTATTTTAAAAAATGGAACGGGAATGATATTTTAAATTCAAATGCGGTAATATTTTTAGATGACCGACTTAAAATAATATACCATGGTTTTTCTAAAACCACTTATTCTTTACTTTATCCCATGAAGTAATTCCTATTTTAAACTGTACCGGATTTTTAAACTGGTTGGCAGCCGAGCCAACAATGTAAACGCCCAGTTTAAATTTGGTAAGTGGGTTAAACGGCCATTTTATTACTCGCTCAATTCCTGCAAAACCTTCAACATAACGAAGATTGCGCTCAGGTGCAACTAGGAAACCGCCGCCGGCTACTTCGCGTAATTCTAACTTTTTTAATAAAGGGATTTTATTAATAATGGCGCCATTAAAATTGTGTACATAATGAAATTCATAAAACCGGTTAAAGACAGGGAAAGTAGAATCAAGTGATTGAAAAGCTTCGGTTGGATTTAAAAATAAAAACGGGTCGCCGCGCCGCTCGAATTTATAATCTACCAGTTGTAAATTTTTACGCGAGAGAAATGTTCCTGTTCTGAAAGAATAATTTGAAACGCCCAGCAATCCCAATTTTATTTCCTGTTCTATCCCAAATTCGAGGTAATCAAAATTAACGGCGCTGTTCATAATTCCCGGAATGCCTTTCCTTAATAATGTGTAAAAAGTAGGCCAGCTGGAACCAAGGATTATTTTTTCTTTTGGTTCGCGGATGTAGTGCTGGTGCGGTGTGTATTGCAATCTTACCTTTCCATAAAATGCATTATAAGGTTTAAAGCTGACGGGTTGATTGTCGGTTAGTAAATCTCCAAAAAGTGTATCCACCTTTGAGTTTATTTTATAATTACTTACTGACCGGCGCAATGACATATTAATATCGGTAAATAA
>JBDTHD010000028.1:0-2869 GCA_039937075.1 Ginsengibacter sp.
ACGAAGATGAAAACAAAATATGAAATCATAATTTATTGGAGCGATGAAGACAATTGTTTTATTGCTGAAGTGCCCGAGCTTTCCGGCTGCAAGTCCGATGGAAATACTTATGCTGAAGCGTTGCAAAATGTGGAAATTATTATTTCAGAATGGATTGAAACTGCGGAGCTGATTGGCAGAAAGGTTCCTAATCCAAAAGGCAAATTGATGTATGCATAGAATTGATTTTTGATTATAAAAGATAAAAAACATAAGTCCTAAAATTTATAAACTATATGTTTATAAATTGATGCGTAAAAAAAGCTGGGTTTTTGAACCTGGCTTTTTTAATGCGAAAATATTTACAAACTGACATGTTAAAATAGAAAAAGCTTTTTTAAGTTGAGGATAAATCAGCTTTAAAAACCAATCTTAATAGTTCTTTTCTGAGAAAATTCAGGTTTATCAATTCCAAATAAGATTTAATTACAATCTTAAAATAAAAAATACGTTCTACTTAGGAATTACTTTTTTTCAAATAACTGATAATCCAAAGACATGTTGTATGAACAACCAACACTTATAGAATTTCCCAGGATTGGGAAAACGATTGAGGGATACATTTCTGTAGCAGAAAATGATACGTTGCCTTTTGAAGTCAAAAGAGTTTACTGGACTTACTTTACGCCTGAAAGCATACACCGTGGCGGGCATGCGCATCATTACCTGGAGCAAATATTGGTTGCAGTAGCCGGTAAAATAATTGTTACTACGCAGATGCCGGGTGAAGGAGAACAACGTTTTATTTTAGAAACCGCAGACCAGGGAATATTTCTTCCAAAATATTGCTGGCACGAAATGAAGTATAGCCATAACGCTGTTCAAATGTGTATTGCCAACATGGCTTATGAGGTGAGCGATTATATAAGAGATTATGAAGAATTTAAAAAACTAACATGTATATCCATCCATTAGCCGATGTTCAGTCTCATCAAATAGGCGAAGGAACAAGGATTTGGCAGTTTTCAGTAATTCTGCAAAACGCAATAATCGGAAAAAATTGCAATATAAACTGCCATACTTTTATAGAAAATGATGTAATAATTGGCGAGAGGGTAACTGTAAAATCCGGCGTTTATATTTGGGATGGTTTTAGAATTGAAGACGATGTTTTTATTGGTCCAAACGTAACCTTTGTTAATGATAAATATCCCCGATCAAAAAAATATCCTGAAAAATTCCAGGTTACCAGAATTGGAAAAGGGGTATCGTTAGGTGCCAATTGTACTATTCTTGGTGGAATTGAAATCGGAGAATATGCGATGATAGGAGCTGGCAGTGTAGTTACAAAAAATATAGAACCTTTTAGCCTTGTGTATGGCAACCCGGCAAAAGTTATGGGAAGCGTAGATAAAAATGGAACAATTAAAAAAACGGCGGATGATTGAGTTTTTAAATTTAAAAGAAATTACGAAAAGAGATAAAAAAAGTCTTTTGCTTTCATTTGAAAACCTTTTAGATTCCGGATGGTTTATTCTTGGAGAAAGTGTAAAAAAGTTTGAAAAAGAATTTGCTGAATTCTGCGGCGTAACCAATTGCATTGGTGTAGCCAACGGTTTAGACGCTTTGATTTTAATTTTGGAAGGATACAAAGAATTAGGATTTATGAAAGAAGGAGATGAAGTAATTGTTCCTTCAAACACTTACATAGCCAGTATTTTGGCGGTTTCCAAAGCAGGGTTAAAGCCGATTTTGGTTGAACCAAATATCAATTCGTACTTGATAGATGAAAATTTGATTGAGCAAAAAATTACTTCAAAAACGAAGGCAATTTTACCCGTTCATTTATATGGCAGGCTTTGCAATATGGAAGCCATAAATTCAATTGCAAAAAAACACAACCTGAAAGTAATTGAAGATTGTGCGCAATCACACGGCGCAAGCTTGAATGGTATAAAATGCGGTAATCTTGGAGATGCTGCTGGTTTTAGCTTTTATCCTGGCAAAAATCTGGGAGCACTTGGCGACGGAGGCGCGGTTACTACCAATGATGATGCACTTGCCGGAGCGATTACCGCTTTGCGAAATTATGGTTCGGTGGAAAAATATAAAAATATTTACAAAGGATTGAATAGCCGGCTTGATGAAATGCAGGCCGCATTTTTACCCGTAAAATTAAAAAGGCTCGAACAGGACAACAATGCGAGGCGAAAAATTGCGCAATATTATATTGAACACATTAACAACAGCGGTATTATTTTGCCAGCCAGTAAACAAATAAATATTGAGGATTTATATTCTAATGTTTGGCATCTTTTTGTGGTGAGATTGGAAGACAGAAATAGATTTCAAACGTACTTAACAGAGAACGGAATTCAGACTGTAATTCATTATCCGATTCCACCGCATAAACAACAAGCCTATTCCGAATGGAATAATGAGAGTTATCCTATTTCAGAAAAAATCCATCAACAAATAATTTCATTGCCTATAAGCCCCGTGATGAAACACGAGGATGTGGAGACGGTTTGTAAAGTAATAAACTGCTTCAAGTGAATTTAATAAAAACCAGTTTTTATACTTCAATATCTACTGCTATTAATTTTATCAGTGGGTTTATTGTTGTAAAAGTGGTTGCCGTAAAAATTGGTCCCGAAGGAATTGCTTTTGTGGGACAATTTCAAAATACTACGGCTATCCTAACTATCCTGGCAACCGCTGCAATTTCTACAGGCATGATTAAATACCTCGCAGAGCATAAAAACGATCCTGTAAAAAGCAGTAAAATAATTAATACTGCTTTTCTTATTGTATTTATAAGCTCGCTCATCATTTCAATCTTCGTCATGAGCACCAGCGGTGTTTTATCGGAGGCCGCTTTTAAGACAAA
>JBDTHD010000029.1:0-5442 GCA_039937075.1 Ginsengibacter sp.
GAATAAAAACGATAGTGTTATTATAAAAAATTCTTTACACCAGATAGAAAAGAAAGGAACACGCGCGTGGTGTGGTTATTCATTTAGCTGGATGGCCAGTTTGTATGCCAGAGCCAAAGAAGGTGACAGCGCAGCAAGGATGTTGCAAATATTTTCCACCAATTTTTGTTCGATTAATAGTTTTCATTTGAATGGCGATCAGAAAGGCGGCCAGTATTCTGATTTTACTTACCGGCCATTTACACTGGAGGGTAATTTTGCTTTTGCAAAAGGAATCCAGGAAATGCTTCTGCAGAGTCATAAGGGTTATGTCGAAATTTTCCCTGCAATCCCCTCAAATTGGAAAGACATTTCTTTCAGTAAACTTCGCACTGAAGGTGCGTTTCTTGTTTCTGCGAAAAAGAAAAATGGCGTGCTTGATGAAGTAAAAGTCTTTTCGGAAAAAGGTGGTTTGTTTCGTTTGAAATTGCCGTTTAAAACTTTTTATATTAAGGATGTTTCGAAAAAATATTCATTCAACAAAGAAGAAAATACATTGGAAATAAAAATGATGCCGGGAGAGAAGGTTGTTGTGAAAAATGGATATGAATAGGACGGCGCGGCGGTAGATAATTTTATTTAAGAAGATATATGTTCAGCGTGATGCCCTTTCATAGAGAGGGCGGGATAAATTGGTATTATAATGACGCAATTTATCAGCCCTTCAAAAAATTGAAATGGCGAATAGAATAAAAATCTTCAATAAAAGTTTGTTTACTGTTATTTATTTTGTTTCTTTTTTAAAGCAGCCGCATTTCTTTTCTACATCTAACATAACTTGATATCAAATGAAAAAATATCTTTTACTTCTTAACCTGTTTTTTTTAACTGCTGTACCCGCTGATTTTGCACAATCAATTGATAGTTCTATCCAACTTCCACTTCTGCAAAATGAACAGTGGTGGGGCGGAGCCGTTCAGTATGGATATCAAATGCCATTTAATGCTGCAAGTTCTTTTTCATTCGATCTTTATGGAGACGTTTCCAATAATCAAAGCGAGCCTTTGCTGATTTCGAGTAGAGGGCGATGGGTATGGTGCGATGATCCATTCCTTTTTTCTTTTCAAAAAGATACCCTGCATGTTGTTTCACAAGGACACAAACCAATTCAATTTGGTTCAGCGGGTAATAATTTGAAAAGTGCGTATCAATATGCATCCGATCATTTTTTTTCAACCTCCCGACGGTGGCCTGATTCCTTACTGGTAAAAAAGCCACAATATAATTTGTGGATAGAATTACAGTATAATCCTAATCAAAAGGATGTGATGAAATATGCTGATAATGTGTTGCAAAACGGCATGCCCGCGGGAGTATTGATGATTGACGATAACTGGAGTAATTATTATGGCGAATTTAATTTTGACAAAGCCAAGTTTCCGGACGCTAAAGAAATGATCGCTCAATTGCACCAAAAAGGTTTTAAAGTAATGGTTTGGATTTGCCCTTTTATTTCGCCCGACAGTAAAGAGTTCAGGGAATTATTAGCGAAAAAATATTTATTGCTTGACAGTGAAGGTGATAAAAACAAGGAGTGGAAAGATGCAAAAAAGCCGTTGCTGATTCAGTGGTGGAACGGTTATTCAGCATGCCTTGATTTGACCAATCCCGGTGCAAAGCAATGGCTGATGGATAAGTTGCGTTTTCTGCAAAAAGAATACGGCATAGATGGATTCAAATTCGATGCAGGCGATCCTTATTTTTACAACAACAAAAATTTGCTTTCTTATAAGAAGGTTTCGCCAAATGAACAATGCCAAGAGTGGGCAAAAATTGGCTTAGAGTTCCCGCTGAACGAATACCGGGCCATGTGGAAGATGGGCGGCCAGCCTTTGGTACAGCGACTTGCAGACAAAAGCCATACCTGGAGTGATTTGCAAACCCTGATTCCCAACACTATCGTTCAACAATTATTAGGTTACACTTTTACCTGTCCTGATATGATTGGCGGAGGCAATTTTACTTCTTTTCTTCCCGGCAGTAAAATCGACCAAAATTTGATAGTTCGTTCTGCACAAGTGCATGCGCTGATGCCGATGATGCAGTTTTCAGTAGCGCCCTGGCGTATTTTAGATTCGGTACATTTAGCAGCGGTCAAAGATGCTGTAAAATTGCGCGAACAAATGATGCCGCAAATAATGGAAGTTATGCGGCGCGCGGTAAAAAGCGGGACTCCTGCCTTGCGGCCTCTTTCCTATAATTATCCTGGTAAAGGATATGAAAACATCAAAGACGAGTTTATGATGGGCGATGAGATTATGGTTGCGCCGGTTGTGGCCGAAACAGATGAACGCAGCGTGGTATTACCTCCTGGTGACTGGTATTATAAAAATAAAAAATGGAAAGGTGGAAAGACTTATAAAATTAAAGCGACTTTAAACGAGTTACCTGTTTTTATAATGAGGGCAAAGTAATAAACTGGTTTTCCGATTAAATTATTTTTCAGCCACACAAAAATGTAGATCGATGCAAGAATAAAAATATTGAATAAAAGTTCGTTTACTGTTTTTTTGATTTTAAAATGGCTTAATGCCGCAATCAAAGTATGACAAGATGCTCAACAATTTTGCTGTTTTCAGAAACGCGGTTAAAAATCAAATCTTGTTAGGCCAAAAATCCTTGCAAACTCAATACTAACGGTACTTTCAAAGAAGTTTTATTTGTAACATCAAAACGTTAGTGTTTTTTTTAAATATTGAAAAATAATGCAAAAAAAACAAGGCCTTAAAATTTCGTAAACTGTTTTTAAAACAGTTTGTACCTTAACACCATCAATCTACAATTTTTACTATTTAATTTCCAATAATCATGAACAAAAAAGGCTGTCTTTTTTTACTCGTTTTTATGGCCGCAATTACAGTCACACAAAACACTTTTGCACTGCCAGGCGATAAGGGCCCAAACTCCATCAGAAGAGCAGATTTTGACGCCAACTGGCGCTTTCATTTAGGCGATGTGCCTGAAGCAAAAGAAACGGATTTCGCAGATAATGCATGGAGACAATTGAATCTGCCGCACGACTGGAGTATTGAGGGAACTTTCAATAAAAATAATCCTGCGGGCGTTGGTGGCGGTGCGTTGCCCGGCGGCATTGGCTGGTACCGGAAAACATTTACACTACCGGAAGCTGATAAAAATAAATCCGTATTCATCGATTTTGATGGAGTTTACATGAACAGTGATGTATGGATAAACGGGCATTTACTGGGCAACCGTCCTTATGGATATAGTTCGTTTCGATATGAATTGACGCCTTATTTGAATTATGGTAAAAAAGCGAATGTCATTTCTGTTCGCGCAGATAATTCAAAACAACCAAACTCGCGCTGGTATTCAGGTTCGGGTATTTATAGAAATGTTTGGCTAATTACTACAAATAAAATTCATGTGGATCATTGGGGAACTTTCGTTTCTACACCCGAGGTGAATGACAAAGAAGCAACTGTAAGCGTTGAAACCACGGTGCGCAATGAAATGGCAGCTTCTACGCTGGTTACTTTAAAGACAATCCTTTACGATAAAAATGGAAAAGAAGTGGCCAGTTCCTCTTTTAAAGAATCCATTGCGGGAACGTCTTCCAAAACTTTTTCACAGGAATTGAAAGTTACCAATCCTGAATTATGGTCAACAAAAAATCCGGTTTTATATAAAGCAGTTTCTGTTGTTGAATCGAATGGTAAAACTCTGGATAACTACACTACTCCTTTCGGCATTCGTTATTTTCGTTTTGATAGTAAAGACGGTTTCTTTCTGAACGGAAAACATTTAAAAATAAAAGGTGTGTGTGATCATCATGACTTGGGATGTCTTGGTGCTGCTGTAAACACAAGAGCGCTCGAACGCCAGCTACAAATACTTAAAGGCATGGGATGCAATGCCATCCGTACTTCACACAATCCTCCTGCACCGGAGCTTTTGGAGTTAGCCGATAAAATGGGTGTTATGATTATGGATGAAGCGTTTGATTGCTGGAAAGAAGGAAAGAATCCTTACGATTATCATTTATATTGGGACCAATGGCATAAAAGAGATTTGTCCGATCTCATTCTTCGCGACCGAAACCATCCTTCCGTAATCATCTGGAGCATCGGCAATGAAATTCCTGATCAGTGGGATAGCGCCGGAGGACCTATCGCCCTTGAGTTGGCTGGAATTGTACGTTCGCTGGATACAACAAGGCCCATCACTTCGGCAATGAATGGTCCGGAAGCAAAAAATAATTCACTTTCTCATTCCGGCGCCATGGATTTGATTGGACATAATTACAGTCATGAGAATTATAACAATTTTTTAAAAAATTTCCCCGGTGGAAAATTTATTGGCACAGAAACTACCTCTGCGCTGGAAACACGAGGAGAATATAATATGCCGTCCGACAGCATTTTTATATGGCCTCAGGAAGGAGTGCCAATGAATGCTAATTTCACCTGTTCTGCTTATGATAATTGCCGTGTTCCGTGGGGTTCTACACATGAAGCAACGCTGAAATTCGTGATGAATGATGATTTTGTTTCGGGCATGTTTGTATGGACAGGTTTTGATTATCTCGGCGAACCCACGCCTTATGGATGGCCGGCACGCAGTTCTTATTTCGGTATTATTGACCTGGCAGGCTTCCCTAAAGATGCCTACTATTTATATCAAAGTGTATGGACAGAAAAACCAGTGTTGCATATTTTACCTGATTGGAATGGTTGGAAAGTTGGAGATTCCGTTGATGTTTGGGCTTATTATAATGATGCCGATAAAGTAGAATTGTTTTTAAATAGTAAATCTCTTGGCACGCGCAGTAAACGAGGTGATGATATGCATGTAATGTGGCGTGTTCCATACCAACCGGGCACATTGAAAGCAGTCTCTTATAAAAATGGGACTGTAGTATTATCAAGCGAAGTGCATACAGCTAATAAGGTAGTAAAAATGATTCTCGAACCTGATCGGGGAGATATTAATTCAGACGGGGAAGACTTGTCTTTTGTGACAGTTAAAATGGTAGATGCGAATGGAAATCTGGTACCTCATGCTGATAACCTTATAAATTTTAAAGTGAGTGGTGCCGGTTTCAACGCAGGAGTTGATAATGGTAACGAAACAGATCATGAACCATTTAAAGCAGACTACCATAAAGCCTTTAACGGGTTATGTCTTGTTGTTATTCAATCAAAAGGGCAGAAGGGAAAAATTACCGTAACGGCAACCTCGGCAGGACTTTCGACAGCTTCTGCGACTATTGAAGCAGGAAAAGGTAATTATTATAATTTGCCAAAGGCTTTTTAACCAGGCTTTATTTGTGAATTTCTTTGAACTTTTTAATTCCAATTGAAAATGTCATCTTATCCAAATATACCAGAAACTGTTACGTTGCACACTCCAGATGAGCAACTGCTTCAGCAAATGGTTGGA
>JBDTHD010000030.1:0-6551 GCA_039937075.1 Ginsengibacter sp.
AGGTCTGGCGCCAGATAAAGGTTTATATTTTCCAGAAACAATTCCTGTTTTTGAAAAAAAACTGATTAACGAAATCAATAATCTTTCCAACGAAGAAATTGCATTTAAAACTATTCAGCCTTATATAGAAAATGAAATTCCTGAATCTGAATTGAGAAAAATTGTTGAAGAAACAGTGAACTTTCAAATCCCTTTGAAAGAGATAACTGAAAATATTTCTTCTTTGGAATTGTACCACGGCCCTACTCTTGCTTTTAAAGATGTCGGCGCGAGATTTATGAGCCGGTGCCTTGGTTATTTTGTAAAAAATAATGATAAAAAAATTACCGTATTAGTCGCTACATCCGGCGACACTGGCGGCGCTGTAGCTAACGGTTTTGTAAATGTGGATGGTGTAGAAGTTGTCATCTTATACCCATCGGGTAAAGTGAGCAGCGTGCAGGAAAAACAATTAGTTACTTTAGGAAATAACATTCATGCAATTGAAGTAAAAGGAAATTTTGATGATTGCCAGCAAATGGTAAAGCGTGCTTTTTCTGATGAATGTTTGAACAAAACATTATTTCTTACTTCTGCCAATTCAATAAATGTAGCGCGTTGGTTGCCACAACAATTTTATTATTTATTTGCCTGGAAACAATGGGCCGACAAAAATAATCCCCCGGTAGTTTCTGTTCCAAGCGGAAATTTTGGAAACATCTGTGCTGGAATTTTAGCTCACATTTCAGGTTTGCCTGTGAAACATTTTATTGCAGCTTGTAATGCCAACAATGTTGTACCCAACTTTTTATCAACCCAAAAATACAAACCTCAAAAAGCAGTTGCAACTATTTCAAACGCAATGGACGTAGGCGATCCAAGTAACTTTATCAGGATATTAGAATTATTCCATCATAAATTTAAAAATCTTGAAAATACTTTAAGCAGTGCGAGCATTTCTGATGAGCAAACGCGCCAAACCATCAAAGAGGTTTATGAAGAAGAAAAATATTTATTAGACCCACACGGTGCGGTTGCTTATGCAGCTTTAGACGAATACCTTAAAAAACATGTTGATCAAAAAGGTTTGATCCTCGAGACAGCACATCCGGTAAAATTTTTCGATGTGGTAGAACCAATCATCAACAAGAAAATTCCTATTCCCGAAAGTGTGGAAGCAATTATGCAAAAGAAAAAATTGAGCACTTTACAGGAGCCCGATTTTGAAAATCTAAAAGATTTTTTATTAAGCCATTAAAATAAAAACTGACACTATTTGTGGTTTTACTCTTTTAAAACAGTGCAAAAAAAATACTCATCAGTTCACTTTCTTATTTTTTGCTTGCGATTGCTTTGAATATATTTAATCCAAGTCTTGATAAAATATAAATTATCTGCATTACCGATTTTTGCATCGCAGAGATGCATTTTTATTTTAATCCCTTCACAGGTAGAAGTAATTATATAATCAATGCGCTCCCCGCTGGCAAGTGGGAAAACGCGACCCACAAATTCAGAACATCCTACTTTATAATTTTTAACCGGCCGCTTATCTTTACTTTCGCTCAGTCTGTTTTCAATTTCTTCTAACACCTTTAAAAACTGGGGAATGTCTTTTACTTCTACCGGAAAAAACTTTTTATATTTTTCCATTTCGATAAGATGATTCGTATACACTGCGGGACGATAAATTGCTTCATCCAGCAAAACAAATTTTTGAGCCTCACATTGCAATGTTGCACAAAAAAGAAAAATTATAAAACTGTATCGCATAAAAAATTTAAAATTGTTTGTTTCCGAAACACAGAATTTTAATAGCTTGGAAATTTTTGAGCATAAAAAAATGTATTGTATTACCAGGAATAAACGAATTATGATCAAAGTTATTTTACCTGCTGTTTCTATATGTGATCACAAATTACAAATATCATTCTACACAATCAGTCACTGCCAAACCTGTATTCACATGAATCCATTGCATAGCATCAATCGTTCCAATTTTTTCAAACTTGTAGTATAATATGAAGTACTGCCAATGTGTCTGGAGAAAAAATCACGGCATTAAATGCAAGATTTTATGAACGTAATCGACACATATAGTTTTGATTTTTTTCGCGGGAAAACTGAGAAGGTCAGTGTAATCACGAGGATAAAGCTTTATACACCTCAGGGTAAATGATAATTGATAATATTTGTTCTTTTACTGTTGTTCAATTTGCACATCAGCAAATTATCACATTATTTTTTTTGCTTCAAAATTGATGGCGTCCAGTACAATAATATGAAGAGATGCATTTGAATTATTGATGAGATAATCAATAATGTGTTTATTAAGATCCATTCCAGATGCCTGCGGCGGCAGCGTAGAAGCAAGCTGGTTAACGATATAAATATTCTGCTCTTTTAAATTGTTAACAGCACGCCAAACTTCCGGCGAAACATAAATTTGCTGACTTATATTATAATCATATTCCTGTTTGATAGAATCGATCAATATTGCTTGCATTTGGCGGCATGAAATTCCGGGAGTAGAATTCCTGGATAATAAATTTTGTAACGCAATTCTTTCTGCAAGAAGCGTAATTCTTTCATAAGCTTGCAGGCGTAGTTTTAACGTGTCAGGATCATTAACCTTTCTTTCCTCCAAATCTTTTTTCATCGTCATAAACTCAGTCAGGATCCAGATAAAAGCTAGCAACAAAACGAAGAGAAGGATGATAACAATTGTCTCAAAAGTTGACATATTTATAATTTATTAGCAAAAATAATCATTCCAATAGGTAAAGGTGTAATTTTGGTGAATGGATTTAGGAATTTAAATTTGAAAATTAATCCATCAACTATTAATATGGAAACGATCAACATTGCACCGGTTAATTTAACGCGCTCAGCCGTAGAGGAAATAACAAAATTGATGACTGAAGAAAGCAATCGTGATAAATATTTACGCATTGGTGTAAAAGGCGGCGGATGTTCCGGAATGTCTTATTTATTAGGATTTGAAAATAAAACGGACAAAGACGAAGTTTATGAGATTAACGAAGTGCCGTGTATCATCAATCCTTCTCATTTAATTTATTTAAACAATATGGAAATCAATTGGGAAGGCGGTTTAAATGCAAGAGGATTTACATTTAATAATCCAAATGCCAGCACCACTTGCGGTTGCGGTACTTCATTTGGAGTTTAGTTTTTTAATTATTTACATTTACTTATTGTTGTTTCAATCCTTTTATAAAAGTAGTAAACAAAGAAATAATCAAGATTCCTGTCTTACATACAGTCAAGCATAATCGAAAAACTATTTTACTTTTTTTTCTTTAATCATTTAAGAAATCTTGAAAATTAAAGTTGCCATTTAACCAGGATATCGATACTGCCAGTTACAGAATATTTTTTTGAACAACCTTCCGCAAAATTTTATTTAAAATTTTGCGCATATATATAACGCAAGTATGTTTGCAATGAAATGAAACTGCCTGAATATTTATCTGATCCGGGAAATCTAATTTTCGCGGCATTTTGTATAATCACTTTTATACAATTATTCTATTATTTATTTTTCTTTTTACGATTAGCATTCTTTCAGAATAAGCCCGCAAACACCTCGCAAACGCATCCTGTTTCTGTAATTATTTGTGCCAGGGACGAAGCCGCCAATCTGGTAAAAAATCTTCCGGGAGCTTTGGTTCAAAAATACCATACAACACATGAAATAATTGTTGTGAATGATAATTCGCTGGACGAGAGTGAATATCTCCTGAAAGAGTTTCAACGAAGATTCAGGCAATTGCAACTAGTAGAATTAAAACAGGAAGCGCGCTTTATTCCCGGGAAAAAGTATCCGCTGAGTATTGGAATTAAAACGGCAAAACATGAAATAGTTTTACTTACAGATGCAGACTGCGTGCCCGCTTCAGAGTTTTGGATAGAAAAAATGCAACAAGGTTTTACTGATGGAATTGAAATTGTTTTAGGCTACGGCGCCATGCATAAAACAAAAAGATTTTTTAATAAGCTGGTAAGGTGGGAAACATTTCATACAGCGCTTCAGTATTTATCTTATGCAAAATGTGGGATTCCTTATATGGGCGTAGGGCGAAATTTAAGCTATAAAAAAACAGTTTTTTTCAGGCAAAAAGGTTTCTCAGCACACAATCACGTTCCCGGCGGTGACGACGATCTTTTTATCAATAAGGCTGCGACTAAAAAAAATACAGCGATTGTGATTGATAAGGATGCGTTTACTTTATCATCTGCTCCTAAAAATTGGAAACAGTGGATAACACAAAAGACGCGGCATTATACAACCAGCAAATATTATAAGCGTGGTCATAAATTTTTACTCGGATTATACGCCTTTTCTCTTTTTCTTTTTTATCCGTTGTTTTTTGCAGCGTTATTCATTTTTAACTGGAAAATTACCCTTGCGGTTTTTGGACTTCGCTTTCTCATACAGGCATTTATTATTTTTAAAACTACCCGCCAGTTAGATGAGAAAGATCTTTTTCCCTGGTTTGTATTTTTTGATGTCTGGATGTTTTTCTATTATTTATTTTTCGCCACTTCAATCTTTAAAAAGCCTGCAAAAAAGTGGAAGTAGACTCTTATTTTAATAAAGGAAACTATAAAAGTAAAGTGGGATAAATATTATAACAGAAAATCTAATCGATCATCAGCTCAACACATAAACCAAAATAAAAAATCAGGTTAATTGTTGGTTTACTGAAGAAAGATTGTAAAGTTTGCGCAAGATTTTATGTAAAGTTTATGACCACAATTTTTTACAAAATCAATTTTTTGGGATTTTATTTTCTATGAGTTCTTAAAGACATTTAGGTATGAAATTTTTAAAACCCGCATTTGTACTAGTCGCTACAACCTTCATAATTTTTAATTGCACAACTGCGACCAACACCAGTAAAACAACTTTTAAGGCAAATTCTGATTCGCTATCAACCGATTCTTTACTAACCATCGTTCAGCATCAAACCTTCCAATATTTCTGGGCCGGCGCAGAACCCAAGAGTGGCATGGCCCCCGAACGGATTAACATAGATGGTGTCTATCCTGAAAACGATAAAGATGTGGTAACTACCGGTGGCAGCGGCTTTGGCGTAATGGCAATTCTTACTGGCATCCGCCGCAGTTTCATTACCCGTGAAGAAGGATTACACCGGTTCGAAAAAATTGTAAATTTTCTGAAAAAAGCAGATCGCTTTCATGGAGCATGGGCGCACTGGATGTATGGAGAAACAGGGAAAGTGAAACCTTTCAGTAAAAAAGATGATGGCGGTGACATTGTAGAAACTGCATTTATGATACAGGGGCTTTTGTGTGTGCGCCAATATTTTAAAGATGGAAATAAAGAAGAAAAAATATTATCCAGCCGGATTGATAAATTATGGAAAGAGGTAAACTGGAACTGGTACCGCAGAAGTCACAATGTATTATACTGGCATTGGAGCCCCAACTATGGGTGGCAGATGAATTTCCCGATTCATGGATATAATGAATGCCTCATTCTTTATATTATTGCGGCATCTTCCACCACACATGGCGTTCCTGCAATTGTCTATCACAAAGGCTGGGCAGAAAATGGAAAGATAAAATCTCCCTCCGAACATTTCGGGTATACATTACAGTTATACCACCAGGGAGCGCCCAACGGTGGCCCTTTATTCTGGGCTCATTATTCTTATCTTGGACTTGATCCTCATGGATTAGAAGATGAGTACGCTGACTATTGGGAAGAAAATACCAACCAGTCATTAATAAATTATACGTGGTGTGTACAAAATCCTTTGCATTATAAAGGCTACGGCACCCATAATTGGGGACTTACTTCCAGCTATTCTATAAAAGGATATGCCGGCCACGCGCCCTCTGAAAAAAGAGATTTAGGCGTTATTACACCCACTGCAGCCATATCTTCTATTCCTTACACGCCGGAAAAATCTATCGCTGCAATGCAGCATTGGTACAATGATATGAAAGACAAACTTTGGGGAGATTATGGATTTTATGATGCTTTCAGTGAAAAAGCAAACCTGCCGGCCGGACAGGCAGGTTGGTATCCCCAAAAATACCTCGCAATTGATCAGGGACCGGAAATAGTAATGATTGAAAATTACAGAAGCGGTCTTCTATGGAAACTGTTTATGAGTTGTCCTGAAATAAAAGCAGGTTTGAAAAAGTTGGATTTCAAAAGTCCATATCTGAAGAAATAAAAAAAATAACTTTACCCTAAATTAATTTGATTTTATGCAAAGGTTGCAAAAGTCAATGGTTACTTTATTTTAAAAAAATTGAAACTAAAGCTAATTCATCTAATTTTCGGCTATAAAAAATCATTAATCAACATTTAGCGAATCTTTAGTAAATAAAATATAATAACTACATATACCTTTGCGCGATGATGAGGAGGCTTCTTGCTTTTATACTAGTAATTTCTCACATGAACACATCCATGTTTTTTCCGCAAGTGCCGGAACAGGATGTGTACGATAGCAAGGGTAATCAAATAGACAATATTACCAGTATTGTTGAATGGGTAAGGGTAAAAATAGGAG
>JBDTHD010000031.1:0-1738 GCA_039937075.1 Ginsengibacter sp.
ATATCATTATTCCGAAAAATTCCGTAAAGACAGATTGGGAAGTAGAACTGGCAGTCGTTATAGGAAAAAGAGCAAGTTATGTAGAGGAAAATGACGCAATGGATTTTGTGGCGGGATATTGTTTGCATAATGATGTTAGTGAAAGAGAATTCCAGATAGAAAGAGGTGGTCAATGGGTGAAGGGAAAAAGCTGTGACACTTTTGCTCCGCTTGGCCCCTGGATGGCAACCAAAGATGAAATTAAAGATGAAAATAATTTGCGTTTATGGCTGACCGTTAATGGAGAAAAAAGACAAGACTCCAATACGAACGATTTGATTTTTAAAATTCCTTTTTTGGTTTCTTATATCAGCCAGTTTATGACTTTGCTGCCCGGCGATATTATTTCTACCGGAACGCCATCAGGCGTAGGCCTTGGGTTGAATCCGCCTGTTTATTTAAAGGCCGGTGATGTGGTGGAATTGGGCATTGACGGTTTGGGAACGCAAAAGCAGAATGTGAAAAACTGGTCAAAATAATTACCGGGTTTAAAACAGAACAGGACAAAAACTTGCTTTATGAAAAAGTTGTTCTTATTTTCTGCCTTTGTAGTAATGACAGGTTTGTATTCCTGCGGTACTGAACGATTTATTTATTCCGCTTCTCCTCCCAACAATCCCTATTTTACCAAAAAAGGAGAATCGAAATTAACCGCATATTATTCATCAAATAACAGTAATTCCGATACCCATGCAGGGGAATTAGCGGGTGGTTGGGATTTGCAGGGCGCTTATGCGCTTAGCGACCATGTTGCATTAACCGCATCGTATTTCAACAGAAGAGAAGAAGATTTATATGGTTCGGGATATCAAAGCCCTTTTGATAGTTCTGTCGTAAAATACAAAAGAAATTTATTTGGAATGGGAGCCGGTTATTTTATTCCTCTTAATAAAAGAAAAACAATCTATTTTAATTTCTATGGCGGAATGGACTTTGGCCAATTTTCTTTTGAGGACAATGGAACTGATAATATCGGGCAAAATTATAACCGCTACCACAGAAGTAATATCACCAAATGGTATTTTCAACCTTCCTTCAATTTCATAAAGCGCAATTTTCGGATGTCTATTATTTTTAAATCATCTTATGTACATTATGGAAATATCAAAACATCTTACACGCCACTGGAATCGCAGGATTTCTCTCTCGATATTTTGAAAAACCAAACGGTGCATTTTTTTGAACCTGCATGGAATTTTCAATTTGGTTTACCTCGGTTGCCATGGATCAAACTTGATTTGACTTTTTCGGGAGCTTCTACCTCAGAGATATTTAATGAATCAGTGCGCCAAAATAATACATCTGTAGGGTTAAGTTTTGATTTTTCTAAAATGAAAGTGAAAAAATAGAATCCAGAGATTAGTGTTTGGAAGTGATTGGTCGGTAGTATTGATAAGCGGTGGTTATTCTAAATGGAAAAGTCTTTTAGAAAATTATATACATGGTTTTACATACGAAGAAAAAGAAAAAGTTTTTGAAGGAAACGCGATGGAATTCTACAATTTGAAAGAATAACACGAATCAAAAACGGATTCAAGAAGAAAAATGAAAGTCTACTCTAACAATCTAAAACACTCTAAACGGTCTAAACATTTTTAATCTAAACTATCACCTAAATGAACCTAAATCTTGACAACAAAATAATTATTGTAACCGGTGGCGCAAAAGGAATAGGCGAAGGAATTGTAAAAGTGCTGGC
>JBDTHD010000032.1:0-12025 GCA_039937075.1 Ginsengibacter sp.
GAATTTAAAATTTAATTTATTCCTTCGATTCCGTTTCTATCATATCGGCTTCTATTTTTTCTTTCTTCATTCCGACTCTTATAAATCCAAAAATGCTCATATAAAAATTAGAGATCCATACGAGCGCAAAGCCTCCAATGAGGTAACCTCTCCAATCAGAAAAGATTAAATGATATTCTGTGATGAACAAAAACAAGATGGTTATATAATGTGAAAAGCAGTATTCGCAGGTAAACAAATAAAAGAATTTTCGCGCAAAAGCGCTTTTTGCATGCTGTGCTTTTCTCAAACAAAAGTCCCTGGGTTCTTTAAATATTTCCTCATGAGTAACCGTCCATGTGATGCAGGCTATTGCCAGTGGTAATAAAAAAAGGTCGCGTATCTGCGTAGATAAATCCATAATAATCGATTATTATTTCATTGGAATAAAGACAGTGCTTAACTAATAAAATACATGCCAGATTTATAAAAAATTTTTTCGTGTGGAATGATTTTTATTCTTTCATCAAATGTTTGTCAAAACCAAGAGCCACCAATTTTTCAAAGGCGTCCCAAACGCCGGGAGGAATTTCCTGGTAAATCTGAAAGCCTTTTTCGGGATAAAATTTAATTCTTTGTAAATCGCCCAACATAATATTTATTACTCTTTCCATCGGAATTTCCTGCGTCGGATATTCTTCAAATGAAATCTGTGGAGAAGTAACCAGCAGTATTTTATCGGGCCAGTGTTTTTTAAAAGTAGCATAAGACCTGCGTTCCATATAAGGTTTTTGCACTACAATAAAACTTTGCGGATTTAGATTTTTTTCTTTCAATAATTTTTGAGTAAATAAAATATTTTCACCAGTATTTGTGGAATTGTTTTCAATTAAAATCGCTTCGGCAGGCACTCCTTTTCCAGTTGCGATAGCCGCAAATTTGTCCGCTTCTTTTTCCGTCCATATATCCTGGGTAAAATTTCCTAAACCGCCAGACATAACCAGCAAAGGCGCAAAACCTTGCAAATACAATTCCGCAGCGCGTTCCGCCACGCGCAAATCATGGCTGCCCAAAGCTAGGATACAATCTACTTTTTCCAATTGGTTATTTAAAATATGATAATCCCAAAGTTTTTTTGCAAGCGAAAGAGTTTCCTGATTTAACATAGGAGCAAAAATAGAAAAAGGGAATTTATTATAGTAAACGAATAAATAAGAAAGATTTTTGTTTTGATTCTTCAACGTAAAACAAAAAACCTCAGCTTTTAACTGAGGCTTTTGCGGACCGGACGAGACTCGAACTCGCGACCTCCGCCGTGACAGGGCGGCATTCTAACCAACTGAACTACCGATCCAAAATAAATAATTTCGGAGCGCGAAGATAATAAAATTTACATTCAGCACAACTTCTTCCACAAAGTTTTTTAATCATTTTTAGCAAGTTAGATTATTTTTTTACCCCCTTTTTTTAAAATCCTCTCCGGATACCAAAATGAGAATTTATATTATTTGTTGATTTACTGGCTGAACCGACAATCCAAAAAGTTATCAATTACCTTCGGCACTTTAATTGCTTCTACGATTTAAAAAAATAATTTTATCATAATGGAAAGAATATTTGCAATCGGCGATATTCATGGATGCAGCAAAACGTTTGAAAAAATACTTACCGATCAAATTCAATTACAAAAAGAAGACCTTCTATATTGCATAGGCGATTATATCGATAGGGGAGAAGACAGCAAAGGCGTTATTGATCTTATATTAAAACTTCAGAGCGAAGGATTTCATATTTATACATTAAGAGGCAACCACGAGCAAATGATGATGGAAGCGCGCGACGATAAACAGGCGCTAAAACTTTGGCTCGACAATGGGGGGAAAAGTACACTAAGAAGCTTCGGCATAAAATCCCTGGAAGATTTGCCTGAAAAATATTTTACGTTTTTGACTGAAACAGAATATTATTTGCAAAACGACAATTATATTTTCGCACATGCGGGACTTAATTTTGAGAAAGAAAATATTTTGGAAGATAAGGAAGCAATGTTATGGGCCAGGGGTTTTTATCCGCAACAGCCGAGGCTGGAAGATAAAATATTGATTCACGGCCACACACCAATACCACTTACATTTATTATTAAACAAACGGGAAATTGTATTAACATTGATGGCGGTTGTGTTTATACTAAGAGGCCTAATTTTGGTAATTTAATCGCGGTAGATGTGAAAAACCGGCAATTTATTATTGAAAAAAATTGCGAATCTTAGCTCAGTATAACAGTAACGCATAGACGTAAATTAATACTTTAAATAAATCACTAACTAACTATTTATGATGATTCAATTTTTAAAGACTATAATTTTATTTACACTCATGACCAACTCATCACAAAAATTAAACGGAACCAATTCTGGAAAACAAGGAAGCCCTGTTATTGCAGACGGAGCTACATTACAGTTAGTGTCCAATCAATTTAAATTTACAGAAGGCCCTGCAACTGATAAAGACGGAAATGTATTTTTTACAGACCAGCCAAATGATAAAATTTGGAAGTATAATATGGAAGGAAAACTTTCGGTTTTTCTAGACAAATCGGGACGTTCCAACGGAATGTATTTTGATAAAAGTGGAAATCTTATTTCCTGCGCAGATGAGCACGATCAGCTATGGTCCATCGATCCGGAAGGAAAAGTAACCGTTTTGGTAACAGATTATAAAGGCAAAAGATTGAATGGGCCAAATGATGTGTTCGTTACCTCTAAAGGAAAAATTTATTTTACAGATCCCTATTATCAGCGCGATTATTGGAAAAGAAAGTCTTCAGATCTTGACGGGCAAAAGGTGTATTACCTAAAAGGAAAAAATGATCCGGTGGTGGTGGTTGACAATATGATAAAACCAAATGGCATTGTAGGAACTCCGGATGGCAAATATTTATATATTGCAGATATTGAATGCAACAAAACTTACAAATTTGCGATTGCAGAGGATGGAAGTTTAAAAGATCAAACTGTTTTTGTTTCACAAGGTTCTGACGGTATGACGATGGACGACCAGGGAAATGTTTACCTCTGCGGAAAAGGAGTAACTGTGTATGATAAAGAAGGAAAAAAAATTGAACACATTGATGTCCCTGCGGATTGGACGGGAAATATAACTTTCTGCGGCAAAGAAAAAAATATTCTATTTATTACTGCATCGCAAAATATCTATACCTTAAAAATGAAAGTAAAAGGGAATCAATAATTTTTTTTGCTCACATTTGCCTGAACATTATTATTTAAAAGATTTTCTTGAAATATTCTGAATCTATACACTATCTATACGACCAACTGCCTATATTCAGCAGGAGTGGTGCTAAAGCTTACAAGGCGGATCTAAAAAACACCTTAGAATTATGTAATTATTTAGATAATCCACAGGATAAATTAAAAACGATACACGTAGCCGGCACCAACGGAAAAGGATCGGTCAGCCACATGCTGGCTGCCATTTTGCAAGCCAATGGTTACAAAACCGGGTTATATACCTCTCCCCATTTAAAAGATTTTAGAGAGCGAATAAAAATAAACGGCCGGATGATGGCCAAAAATTTTTTAGTTGAGTTTGTCGAAAAAACTAAAACCATTTCTGAAAAAATAGAGCCTTCGTTTTTTGAGTTGACTTTTGTGATGGCGCTTGATTATTTTGTACAAAAAAATGTAGATGTTGCCATCATTGAAACCGGCCTTGGCGGCAGATTAGATAGCACTAATGTAATCACTCCTCTTTTATCTGTCATCACTAATATCAGTTACGATCACATGGATATTTTAGGAAATACGCTTGAAAAAATTGCTTATGAAAAAGCAGGAATTATTAAAAAAAATGTTCCGGTTGTAATTGGAGCGACTACTTCAAAAACAAAACCCGTTTTTGAAAAAAAAGCGAAAGAAATGAATTCGGAGATCTCTTTCGCTGAAGCAAAATATAAAATTATTTCATCGGTTTATACAACAAAATCACTGGAACTTAAAACACAAAACAAAATAAATAATGAGAAAGAAAAGTTTTCTCTTGACCTGAATGGCCTGTACCAGCAAAAAAATATTCTCACCGTTCTTACAGCCGTTGATTTATTAAACAAAAACTTCTTTTTAAAAAAAGAAAAAATAGAAAATGCATTATCGAATGTAAAAAAGCTTACCGGCCTTTTCGGAAGATGGGAAGTGATTCATGAAAAACCAACAGTAGTGCTGGATGTAGCCCATAATGAAGATGGCATAAAGCAGCTAATGACCCATATAAAGCAATTAAGTTTTGATAAACTTCACATTGTTTTTGGAATGGTGAAAGATAAAAAAATTGAAAAGGCACTCTGCCAGTTTTCTAAAAATGCCCATTATTATTTTACAAAAGCTCAAAATCCAAGAGCGCTCCCGGAAGAAGAATTGAGAATTATGGGCAAACGGTTTAAGTTAAACGGAGAAGGTTTTGCTGACGTAAACTTAGCTTTGAAAACCGCGGTTAAAAGGGCTTCTAAAGATGATTTAGTAATTGTTTGTGGAAGCGTGTTTGTAATTGCAGAAGTAGAGACTGGTTTCATTTAATCAACCTCAAAAAAGGAAACTTAAATCTTACCTAATTTCCGGAGTGCATAAAAAACACAACTGTTGTGTGTTCCCTGCAATATTTTATTGTCCAAAAAAAGTTGTTTCAATTCCTTCAAAGAAATCAATTCGATTTCCAGTTCTTCATTTTTATCCAATTTTTGTTCACTTGTTTTTTTGCCGCCCTGCGCCAGAAATAAATACGTAAAATTATTAAGTACGCCGGGGTTGGCCGCAATCTTTCCTACTTCTGTCAAAGAAGAAAATTCGTATCCCGTTTCTTCCTTTAATTCTCTTCTCATTGCTTGTTCGTGGGTTTCATTTTCATCAATAAAACCACCTGGGATTTCAATAAGTGTTTCTTCTATTGGATGCCTGTATTGCCTTACCATTATCACTTTGCCTTCTTCTGTGAGAGCCAATCCGCAAACTGTTTCCGGTAGTTCCACCACAAAATATTCATCAATAATTTTACCGTCAGGCGTTTCACATTTGTCTTTTCGGGCAGTAAAATATTGGTGGTTACTGATGTATTCTGAAGATAATATTTTCCATTTCATAATAAAGATCTTTTATAATTTTAATTCCATCCGTTTCTTTCGCGCAGATTTAAAATGTGAGCTGTGTGATGCCGGCTATGCCATGCATAAGATTTTAAAAGATCCCACAAATTTAAATTTATTTTTCTTTCTGGATGATAGACGGTTCGTTGCCATTGGTGATCGTCCATATCTTCCAACAGTTGGCACCAACGAAGATGCAATGCATGAAGAAGTGTTATTGAAATATTTACCGGCAACTTTTTCGAATCAGAAAGTGTGGCCCATGCATCCTGGTCATAAGCTTTTATCGTTGGATTATCTTCCGTAAGGCCAAGTTTAAATCTTACATAAGCATTGATATGACTATCAGCTATATGATGAATTAATTGTTGAACTGTCCAGCCGCCTGGGCGGTAAGGTGTTTCCAATTGAGCAGCATCAAGGTTTTGAATCGCAAAATCCAATGAAGTTGGAAGAATTTTTATATCGTTTATCAGAGAAGATTTTACAGATTCATCGAAACCGCTTTTGTAAAATTCCTGTTCTTCTTCTTTCCCAATCGGGTAGCGAAGTTTTTCATCTTCTTCCATACAAATTATTTATTTACAATACTCAAAAGCTCTATTGTAAAAACCAATGCAGCACCACCTGGGATTGTTCCGCCAGCACCTCTGTCGCCATAACCAAGGTCTGAAGGAATGAACAATTTCCATTTACTTCCAACCGGCATAAGCTGTAACGCTTCTGTCCATCCACGAATAACACCCGATACAGGAATCGTTAAAGGCTCGCCCCTTTTGTAAGAATTATCAAATTCTTTTCCATCGATCGTAGTACCAATATAGTTGGCCTTTACAGTATCTACGGCAGTGGGCATCGGCCCGGTTCCTTTTGTTAGAATTTCATATTGCAATCCGTCCGGCAAAGTAACGACACCTGGGCGGGTTTTATTTTCTTCTAAAAACTTTTTGCCGCTTTCTTTTACAGCGCTGATCTTTTGAGTCATAAATTGTTGTAGTTTTTGTTGTATGTTCATATTGCATTCGTCTTCTGAGATGGCTAATGGTTTGTTATTAAAAACATCGTTAAATGCTTTCTTTAAATATTCTGTATTTACTTTTTCAACTCCTTGTGTTTTGTAATATTCTGCTACCTGCACGCCAATTGAATAACTAAGACTATCTGTCGAATTCATTGCTGCGACTGATTTTGACGCCCGTGGTTTAGCTACTTCCTTTTTTTTTGTTTGGGCAAACAATACCGAGAACGGAAAAAGTAAAACGAGAAAAACGGCTTTCATTTAGTTTAATTTGAGTGAACGATTTTATATTTTAGCGGGCAAATATAGTTTAATCTTCCCTGAAATCTTTACCTGTTAAGTTAATAAAAACATCCTCAAGGTTTGCGGATTTTGTCTCTTTTGGCCTTTCAAATCCCGAAGCCACCAGGTCATCAATTAATTTATCGGGAGTTTCGATGGCTATGATTTTTCCTTCGTCCATAATGGCGACGCGATCGCATAAATATTCCGCTTCATCCATGTAATGTGTCGTGATAATAACGGTTGTCCCTTCTTTTCTGATTCTTTGAATCAATTCCCACAAATTACGCCTGGCTTGTGGATCAAGTCCAGTTGTTGGTTCGTCCAAAAAGATAATCCTGGGTTTGTTGATTAAAGTGGTCGCAATAGAAAAGCGTTGTTTTTGGCCACCACTCATTTCTTTATACTTGTTTTTGGCTTTTTCTTTCAGGTTTACCATTTCAAGTAATTTGGTTGAGTCGGTATTTGTGTTGTACAATCCGCAAAAAAGATCGATCAATTCTAATAGATTTAGTCCCGGATAAAAACCTGAAGTCTGCAGCTGAACACCAATTATTTTTTTTATTTGGGAAGCGTTATGATCAAGATCTAAACCGTCTACTATTATTTTCCCGGACGTTTTATCGCGAAGCGTTTCAATAATCTCAAGAGTGGTTGATTTTCCGGCTCCATTGGGACCAAGTAAGCCAAATATTTCTCCTTCAAATACATCAAATGAAATTCCCTTAACTGCCTCAAATTTCCCGTAATTTTTTTTAAGGTCTTTTACCGATATAATTGCTTCCATTTTTATTTTGTAATATTTTTTCTAAACAGAGATGCAAAAAAGATTTTTTATATTTTAAAATCTGCTTCCTGAATTAAAATTTGTCATCTAAAATAGGCAAAAGTAGGGCAATTAATTTTCATTTAGTTAAGGAGCCGAAAGCCATTGTTCTTAGTAAACAAACAAATATTCGCTATTCTTATTTTACCCAGGCTTTAGCTGTGATTTTTAGTTTTTAAAATTGAGAAATTAAAAGTAGCAATCGTGTTATTACGTAACAAAAAAATAGTAATAATACGATAGTATAGATAGGTAAAATACGTTTTGCGCGGTAAATACATATTTTCAAAAAGCAGTAGTCTTTCTATTGTTTGAGGATGGTTAGATGTTTATCTTTGTTCAAGAAATGATTGATGTTTAAACAACATTAATCGCCAATCCAAATCCTTTGAAAATACTTCCGGTAGCAATCAGGTTCCGTAATCCACGAAAAGTCAAAATAAATCCGATATCATTCAACTTCTAATTTTATTTTTAATTAAATGATTTAGAAACATATTTATCCCCATGAAAACTAAGCTGAAAGGCTTACAAATTTCTTCCTGTTATAACCCAATTTCCCCCAGGAATAAATTAATAAAAGCTTCCGTAAATAATACGGAAGCTTTTTTATTGAGCCAAATAGGGGGGAAATATTAAAGCTTGCCTAAGATTTTTTCAATTATAACGGTAATCCATAAACGAAAAAAAAAATCAAGAGGATATTGCTACCTGATTTTTACCCTTAAACTATTCGGAATAAATTTGAAATTTTTAGGAGTCACATGGAAGGTGGAATAAAATTCATCTCCGTCGGAATGAGCCGCTAAGTTTTTCTTCCAATAATCAAAATTAATTTTCAATAATTATTTGCTTTTGTTTGGTATTTCTTTCTGATAAGAATAATCCGGCCACAACTAATACAACACCTATCACGGTATAAAAACTGATAACATCTTTTAAAACAATAGCAGCGATCGTAAAACCAAAAACCGGGCACAAAAACAGCCATAAGCCTGCTTTTACCATATTTTTTTTCAGCAGCCAAAGCCATAATAAAATAGCAAAGATGGAAACAAAAACGGCGAGCCATAATGTGCCGCCCCAAAATTTTACATCAAAGTGATTTTGAGTTCCATTGTATTTCCAAATGGTAAATGGCAGTAATAGAATTCCGCCGATGGCAGTTTGCCAGCCGTTGATCGTTACAATATTCAAATTGCCCCAATCTTTAGAAGAAAAATAAATTGCGCCTGCGGAATAAGATAACATGCTGAACAATAATAAAAGCAAGCCGCTTACCGTTACGGATGCGTTTTCCAACAATGGCCACGATGCAATTACGACGCCGGAAGTGCCCAACAGTAAAGCAACAAATATCTCAGATTTTAGTTTTTTCTTTAAAAAGAAAATGGAGAAAAAACTGATGAAAAGAGGATTGGTAGCGACGGCGAGCGTTCCTACGCCGGCTGTAACATGCTGCATGGCGATTACATAACAGCCTAAATAAAGTGTGATATTAAGGAAGCCGTAAATAGCAACCTGTTTCCACTGAACGCCCTTAGGCAATTTTTGTTTGAATAATAAATGCGCGAAAAGTAACATCAAAATCGCAGCAACGGCAAATCGCACCTGCGCAATTACCAAAGGTTGAGAAGATTCTAATGCAATTTTAGTAGCCGTGGAAGCCGATGACCACAAAAGAGCAAACAACATTCCGGCAAGAATCCATTTATATTCTTTCTTGATTGTCGTTCAGTTTAGTATAAAATATAAAAGGTATGTGCGTATGATTTCTTACAATAATCTTTTTCTTTCAAAATAAGAATTGCCATTATTTATTTGTTTACTGTTCCGGTTAAAAATCTTCAACCATTTTATCTTTTTTCGAAAAATAAAATATTCCAATAATTCCAACGATAACGAATACCGAGGAAATCAGTTCCGCCTGCGTGGGATGAATTCCGAAGATAGAATATTTAGTATCTACCCGGATGGTCTCTATGAAAAATCTTTCGATTCCATTCATGATAAGGTAAATGCAAAAAAGAACGCCGGGCGGACCAACTTTTTTTCGAATGGCCAACAAAATGAAAAATAAAATGAAGCAAGTCAATATTTCGTACAACGGAGTCGGAAAAACGGGCAATGGCAAAGCGCGGCAATATTTCCCCTGGCAATCAGGCAATAAAATTCCATCTTCATTTACGTTGTGCGGATAGGTAAATGCGAACATCCATTTAGGCAACCATTTCGGCCCTTCGAAACTTGCATGAGGAACTTTATCAAGCGATGTTTCAATTCTATCAGTAACAATAGTGGTGGCGCCATTCGCATCGGTAACAGTTCCTGCTAAAAAATAACTGGAATACTGATGTAATTTTTGCTGAAATTGTTCAGGCGTAGCGGGAACAACATGACCCGGAACATCCGAAATATAAGCGCTGTTAAAAACGCCCCAATCGCCATCACCTGCAGTTTGGCAACCCATCCGGCCAATCGCATAAGCAATCATTAATGCAGGCGCCGCCGCATCTATCAGATAGAGTAATCCAATTCCTTTTTTTCTTGCATACACGAGAATAGCGACAGCAGCAAAGATAAGACCACCATAAAAGGTAAGCCCGCTGGGAGCAATTAAATTAGCGATAGGATTAGCAATAAAGCGATCCCAGTTTTCAAGATTATCAAAAATTTTAGCACCAATAATGCCAAAGACTAAGGCGAAAATAACAATGTCGCCGACCCTGTCGTGGGGCCAGATTCTTATGGTTCTTTTTTCAGGCTGAGAAAGTTTTTGTTTATTTTTTTCTTTGTATTTCAGGTAAACAAGAACTGCGGCGACAACAAGGCCTCCAATCCAACTTCCTTCGGAAGAAAAGATATATTCCTGTAAATCGATACCAACGTGGCGGCTTGCAAAAAAAGCACCCACGAGCTTGTATCCAAATAAAAATCCAACAAATCCATTGATAAATAAATCCAAAAAAGACGCGGGTTTTCCTGTAGTAATCGTTTCTTCGCGCGGCAATAAGAGGCCTTGTTTTTCTTTCCTTTTTAATTCTTTAGTGAGAAAATATGCAGAAACAATAAAGCCAATGGCTACAAAAATTCCGAAGGTATAAAAGATCTTAAACGCATTTATTTGCCAACCAAACCAGTCTTTAAATACAAAATATAAATTTGGATACATATCTATCTTTTAGTTTTGGAAAAAATCAACCAGGATCTTTTACAAAAGATATAATTTAAAAATAAAAACCTCCAGAAACTGAAGGTTTTTATTTTAATTTTTTAGCAATAGGCTTCAAAAGCGGCGGAAAGATTGTTGGCAATCATTGATGCGGAAGCGCCTTCGATATTATGCCTCTCAAGAAAATGAACCAATTTACCATCTTTAAATAAAGCAACTGATGGAGAAGAGGGAGGATAAGGAAGCAAATGTTCACGCACTTTGCTTACTGCATCATAGTCAAAACCTGCAAAAACTGTTGCAAGATGATCTGGCTTTTTATCAGCTGATTCCAAAGCGAGCAAAACACCTGGGCGAGCGGTTCCTGCGGAGCAACCACAAACTGAATTGATCACTAATAAAGTAGTTCCTGTTTCATTTATCGCACTCTCTGCTTCATCTGCTGTTACTAAATCTGAGAAGCCGTTTTCGGTTAATTCACCTTTCATCGGCAATACTAATTGTTCCGGGTACATATCTATATAATTTAAAAATTTTAGAATGCAAATTTACGATACTTAAATGTTTTATGAATAATGAATTTCTTAAAGGTTTGGGAAATAATGTCAGGCTAATTTCTGAACATAAGACATTATGTCTTAATATATTAGCATAATTGCAGTAAAACCCAGTTGGTATTTTTTTTGTTCTATACTGGAAAATATTAAAAAACATTTAAAAAAATAATTATGACAACTCTAAAATTTAACCAACCCACATTGAAATCGCTGGATAGTTTTTTGGACAATTTATTAAATGACACACCCGTGTCTAATAATAATAGCAGCCTGAATTTTCCCGCAGTAAATATTTTCGAAACCAACGACGATTATGAACTGGAATTTAATGTTCCTGGCAGGAAAAAAGAAGATTTTAAAATCACTGTTGACAAAAGTATCTTGTCAGTTTCCTTTGAAAAAAAGGAAGAACAAAAAGAAGAAAACAAAAAATTTATTAAGAAGGAATTTACCGCGCAATCTTTCAAAAGGTCATTTACTTTGGATGAGAAAATAAATGCCGATGACATCAACGCAAAATATGAAAACGGAATTTTGCGTCTTACTCTTCCCAAAAAAGAAGAAGTAAAAGTTCTTCCCAAAGAAATCTCAGTGAATTAAGTTTTAATTGAACTTTTTCTCTAAAACCTTCTCTTTTTTGAGAAGGTTTTTTTATGTTCATTAAGTAACTAAAAACAGTAAACGAACAAATAACAACGATTTTTATTTTGCTCTTTTGGAAATATAATATTTATTTATAACCGAGTATTTTGAGCATGCTGGTGGCGCTTTGTTCCTTTGCATAAAGCCAATCCACCAACTTGCCGTTTTTATCATAATCAAGCACCACATATTTTGGAGAAGGAATGAGGCAATGTTTTATACCGCCATATCCACTTATCTGATCCTGGTAAGCGCCGGTATGAAAAAATCCAACGTATAATGGTTCTCCGTCTTCTACTTTTGGCAAAAATACTTCGTTGATGTGCTCTTCGGAATCGTAATAATCGTGGCTGTCGCAGGTGATTCCTCCAAGTGTTACCCTCTGGTATTCATT
>JBDTHD010000033.1:0-2021 GCA_039937075.1 Ginsengibacter sp.
AAAGTTAACGTCGTTTTTTTATCGAGGTGGCTGGTTACTTTATATTGAAAATCCCAGTATTGAGGCCTGATAGGAACGTCGAGCGCCTGGAAAAGATATTGTAAATAAGACCTCCGTGCGGAGAGTAGAAATGTGGTTTTTTTGCTCAACGGCCCTTCCATTGTGGCCGCTACTTCAGAAGCGCTTAGCCGAATGTTACCCGCTAATCTTTCCGGATTGCCTTCCCTGTCTTTTATCACAAATGTGGAAGAAAGTGCATTGCCATACCGGGCATCAAAAGCAGAAGACGTAAGCTGAACATCATCGATAAATGAAACATTCAAAATGCCGGTAGCTCCGCCGGAAGCACCCTGTGTTTGAAAATGGTTTAACACAGGAATCTCAATACCATCAAGGTAATACACATTTTCATTGGGAGCTCCGCCGCGTACAATAATGTCATTGCGATTCGCCTGTGAACCGCCCGCAACGCCAGGCAATACCTGGATTACTTTTGACACATCAAAGTTGCCACCGGGATTACTTTTAATTTCTTCTGACGTCAGTTTTTGAGTTGACATAGGCGTTACCATACTGGCTGCCCTGGCTGATTGATTTTTATTAAGGTTGATCACTATATTGTCAAGGCTTTTTGCCTGGGGTTCCAATTCAAAATTTACAATCTGTGCATTGCCCTTTCCGACTACAATATCATATTTTGTTTGTTGCTGATAACCGGAATAAGTGCTGGTTACATTTTTAACTCCAAGGTTGGTTTCAATTTTAAAATTACCCATGCTGTCAGTAACTGCACCATTGCCTTCTCCAATTATGCTTATTGTCGCACCGGCAAGCGGTGCCTGTGTATATTTATCCATGGCGTTTCCATAAATCATTCCTTTTTGCTGGGCAAATGCAGAGCAGGCGCTGAAAACGAGCGACATTAATAATAAAACCCGGGTACGGTTTTTCATATTTTAAAATAAGGTGCAAAATTAGCTTAATGAAATTAAAAGGCTATAAAAGAAAACAGGAATTTAAGTTATTTGTTGCTTTACTGCCACACGAAAAACCATTTTTAAAAACTAAAAATTAATGATTTTAAAATTTCCGGTTTAACTTTCCAACTCGATTATTGTGATAATTATACGCTTCATATTAGTTAAGAAAAATTATGGGATTTACTTTTAATTCTTCAGTGTCCGAATTCGCGAAGCAGGATATTCTTTCTCTCATTAAAAGTTTTGACACAGGCGATGGAAAAATTTTTGGTGATGGAACAAGAAATACCATCAAAATTTTTAGGCTAAATGGGAAGCCGGTAAATATAAAGTCATTCAAAATTCCTGTGTTGGTTAATAAAATTGCATACCGGTATTTTAGAAAATCGAAGGCCCAAAGATCCTTTGAATTTGCACAGATTTTATTAAAAAAAAATATCGGAACTCCGCAGCCTATTGCTTTTTATGAAGACATTTCATTTCCGGGCTTGCGCAAAAGTTATTATGTAAGCGAGCACATGGAGTATGATTTAACGTTCAGGGAATTGATTAATATCCCTGGTTATCCTGATCATGAAAACATTCTTCGCCAGTTTACTCATTTTTGTTTTGAACTTCATGAAAAAGGTGTTGAATTTTTAGACCATTCGCCCGGAAATACGCTCATTAAAAAAACATCAGATAACCATTATGAGTTTTATTTGGTAGATCTTAATCGTATGCGCTTTCACGAATCGATGGACATGGAATTGCGCTTAAAAAATTTGCAACGCTTAACGCCAAAAAAAGAAATGATAAAAGTAATGAGCAGTGAATATGCAAAATGGTACCAAATTCCAGAAGAAATTATTTTTAAAAATTTGTGGGAAAAAACGGTGACTTTCAAAGAAAAATTTGAAAAGAAGAAAACGCTGAAGAAGAAATTAAAAGCCATAATAAAAAAATAGTTGTTTAGTTTTATTTTTTAATTTCTCAACGATTTTATAGTAAATATTTTAGATCATTCAACCCGTTCAGAAATGAAATGGAAAAACGGTTGGA
>JBDTHD010000034.1:0-4608 GCA_039937075.1 Ginsengibacter sp.
TCGTTTTGATTTAAAAGATAACTACTCGCAAGGTCTGACGCATTAAAAATTTGGCCGGTGGTCGGTAATTTTGTGGCAGAGAGGCCGTTCATATTTATTTTATAAAAACCTTCAAAAGTGTTAGCGCTGCTCACTATTACATTTCCCTCTTTATCTACTGCCGCGCCGTTTAGGGAAAAAGTACCGGGCAGGTTAAGGACACTTCCTTTGTAGGTGGCAATTCTTGAATCCACATCAATTTCAAAAACCTGGTGCGCTGCACTAAATAAAAATAGTTTGCCAAAGGCGTCGGCTACTATATCGCCGCCCCAGCTACTGCACTGGTTGTGAATAGAAATTCCTTTGTTCGCTTCCGCATCAACAATATTTCCCAAATCAGTAATTATTGTTTTATTTCCTGTTGTAAAACTAATAAGATGGTTGCCATCATTACTCAGCGCATAACCATTGCCGTTAGCGCCAATCGTCATCCGGGTGACATTCAAACCTTCATCGTCCTGATTGGCATTTTCTAACAATGGCTCGTCAACCGTATAAAATGCGGGTTCGCTGTTCGGCGATTTCATATCAAGCCAAACCAATTGATTCGACTTCATAGAGGCAAAGAATAATTTTCCATGTTTTTGGTCGTAAGCGATGGCAGCGCTCATTAAAAGAGTAGGAGAGAGATGGCCCGTAACAACCAGGTTCGAAACAGTTCCATTCAATTTTTTTGCCACCGAAGCAGGAATGTTTATGGTGGCTTTATCTACAGGTAAACCACTTTCTGCATTCACAAAAGAGAAGTTGGTCTTGTGGTTTTGAAAAAGCACTGAATTTACATTTCCCGAAGCCATATCAAAACTCCTGATATCACTCCAGTTAAAATCGCCGTTTCCCTGCCCGGTTATGCCAAAGAAAGTTCGGCTTTGGGAAAATGAATTGATTGAAAAAGCGGAAAAAATGATGATGGGTAAAAATGTAAATTTCATAGCGTCAATTTTTATAAAAATTAATAAGCAGCTATAAATTTACATTTATTTTAATTTCTTAGAAAAAGAATTCTTTTTACTCAAATTGTGGAAAAATCGAGCCTCAAAAAGAATTCTTATTACATGCCTTTTTATTCCGGATTAACGACGGTGGGTTCGTTAGATTTGTATTTTCTAAGCATATTAGGCAGCATAAAGCAAACGAACGCACTTGCGCCCATATTTCCAAAAATCGCATCCATAAACAAAACGAGCATTAGCGCATGCCCATTGCCTTCCAAAGCAGGAGCAGGTTTTGCCAATTCGCGCGCAGTATTTGCCACGTATGCATAACCAACTGGTTTCATGATAGCCAATATAATAAAAAGTACCAGGCAAGAGATGATCGTTCCTATTAATGCCGTTTGCATTCCTGACGCTATCACCATTTGAGTGTGTGAATTATTGTCACGCTTGTTATTAAAATTTACAATGAAAACCACCATTACCAAGGCGAATATCATATTCCCGATGTATAAAATATAGGTTTTTGTATAGCTGTCATCTTTAAGGAAAATAACCACGAAAAAAAGGTAAATTATTGCTGCAACAATGGAGTAAATGATAAAAGAGCGAATTTGATTTTTTTTAAACATGATAGTATAATTTTTCGGTTTCGTGAAATAATGGATTTTTTACTATTAGAGCGGGGAGAGTATTTTTATTCAAAAAAAATCCTGAAAAATTATTTTGAATAGGCTTATTTTTTACATCACAGAAATCGTGCTAATTTGTTGCTTTACTACTCCTATTCATTTTTTTAAATAAAATAACCAACCTAAATAGATTTATCTTTCTATTTACTATTTTTGACCCCTATCATTTAACGCTGTTTATGAATAAAAGAAAAAGCATTCTTCTTGTTTTTATTTTGCTTACCATAACGGTTATTTTTCACCTCATTGATATCTATAACTTCAATAGTATCTCTCCATTATTTTTGAGAAGTTTAAGATGGGTATTTATCGCATCGTTAATTTTATTTGCGCTCTACAAACGATCGCTTACAACATGGATATTAGTCAGCATGGTGATTGGCGTAGAGATAGGATTGGATTTCCCCGAAGTTGCAAAAGATTTAAGATTCCTCAGCCAGATATTTTTGCGTTTGGTAAAAACCATTATTGCGCCAATTCTTTTTTCCACTTTGGTAGTCGGTATCGCTGGCCACTCGGACTTGAAACAAGTGGGAAGAATGGGCTGGAAATCCATTGTATACTTTGAAGTAGTAACTACTCTCGCTTTAATTATCGGGCTCATTGCGATTAATATTTCGCAGGCAGGAGTGGGTATTCATATTCCGCCAGGATTTCATGAAGAATTGCCGGTAGCGGTTCCTCAAACCTGGCAGGATGTCATCCTTCACATTTTTCCCGAAAATATTATAAAGTCTATCTATAATGGCGATGTGTTACCCATCGTGGTTTTCAGTATTATTTTCGGAATCGGGCTTGCAATGGTGAAGGAAGAAAAGCGTAAACCCATGCTGGTATTTTCTGAAAGCCTTGCAGAAACCATGTTCAAATTCACCAATATTATTATGCACTTTGCGCCTTTTGGCGTGGGCGCTGCCATTGCGGTTACCGTTGGCCATTTGGGCCTGGATATTTTATTTTCTTTGGTAAAATTGCTGCTTACTTTATATGCTTCGCTGCTGGTGTTTATTGGCGTAGTTCTTTTTTCTATTGCTTATTTTTTAAAGATCCCAATACGCCAGTTTATCAGGGCAGTGTCTGAGCCTGTCGCTATTGCTTTTGCGACCACCAGTTCAGAATCGGCGCTTCCGATAGCCATGGAGAATATGGAAAAATTTGGCGTGCCTCAAAAAATTGTGTCGTTTGTTTTACCAACCGGCTATACTTTTAATCTTGACGGCACTACTTTATATCTTTCACTCGCAAGTGTGTTTGTGGCCCAGGCAGCTGGAATCCACATGGGCTTTGGCGAACAATTGATAATGGGCCTAACGCTGATGCTTACCAGCAAAGGCGTTGCGGGAGTTCCCCGCGCGTCTTTGGTAATTTTGCTGGGAACGGTTTCTTCATTTGGATTACCGGTTTGGCCCGTGCTTGCCATTTTAGGAATTGATGAATTGATGGACATGGCACGCACCTCGGTAAACGTAATTGGGAACACGTTAGCTAGTTGCGTAATTGCGAAATGGGAAGGCGAATTTGACCAGGGAAAAGCGCTGGCTTTTGTTCCCGATTAGGAATTTCCATTTCTATTAAGATTTTTTGTTGTTTCTTTATCGCGTTAATAAAAAATTGATCATTATAAAAATTCGTAACAGTGCCTCTTTTAGAGATTTTAGGTATCACTTTTAAAGACGTTTTAAACCCCCAGTTCTATATTCAGCATGGCGGATTATGGATGATCATTTTTATTGTCTTTGCAGAAACAGGTCTTTTCGCGGGATTTTTTCTTCCGGGAGATGCGTTGCTTTTTGTAACAGGAATATATAGTGAAAGTGTGGTGACAGCCGCCTTGTTTACGTCCAATAATGAATGGGCTGACCTGGGCATTTTATGGCTATTGATTATGATTGCCGGAATTCTTGGAAACTTTGTAGGATATTGGTTTGGCTACAAAAGTGGGCCGTTTTTATATGAACGGAAAGATTCGTTTCTGTTTAAGAAAAAATACTTAATCCAGGCGCATGAATTCTATGAAAAAAATGGGGGAGGAGCTATCATCATTGCGAGGTTTGTGCCCTTTGTGAGAACTTTTGCGCCTATTGTTGCGGGAATCGTAAAGATGGATAAAAAGAAATTTTCTTTGTATAATTTTTTGGGTTGTTTTCTGTGGGTTGGCAGCATGTTGCTGGGAGGACACTTTCTGCAAAAATTTGTTGAAAAAGAATTTAATTTCGATCTGAAAGAACACCTGGAAGTAATAATAGTTGGCATCATAATTATAACCACATTCCCTGTTTTGTGGAAAGTGTTTGCAAGCAAAAAAAAGCCTAAAGCACTGGCTGATTAAGAATCGCCTTTATTTGTTGGTTTACTGCCGGAGGTTTTATCCGTGGATTTTTTGTAAAAATAAATCTATTGAATTTCAGAAATTTGCATAAAAAGAACCAGGCTTTTTCTCCAGATGGCGAAAAGGAAATGAAATTTTTGATTATCCGTTTTTCATCCATTGGCGACATCGTACTAACGACGCCGGTTATACGCAATTTGCGAAAAAAATTTCCTTCAGCAACCATTCATTATCTCACCAAAAAGAAATTTGCTTCAATTGTGGAATCCAATCCATATTTGGATAAAACTCTTTTACTGGAGGATGATTTTGCCACTACTATCCAGGAAGTAAAAGAAGAAGGATATGATTATATCATCGACCTTCATCACAACCTCCGGACATTACGAATTAAAAAAGCCTTAGGTAAAATCCATTTTCTTTCTTTTAATAAATTGAATATTGAAAAATGGATTTTTACTAATTTTAAAATAAACCTGCTGCCTGAAAAGCATATCGTTGACCGTTACATGCAAACGGTTGAAAAATTAGGCGTGGTAAATGACAATCTCGGGCTTGATTATTTTATTCCGAAATCCGATGAAATAAAACAAGGTGATATTCCCTTTTCGCA
>JBDTHD010000035.1:0-16166 GCA_039937075.1 Ginsengibacter sp.
CAAATACAATTATTGTATTTCGTCAATTTGTAATAAAAATTTATGCCAATTAAATTGGTAAAAAGTTATACAGGCCGATGCGATTAGGGATTTGAAATAATTTGAATGAAGTATTAAACCCAAGCAAAATAAAAATAGCTGGTATTTGTACGTTTACTGTAAACGTAATTTTAGTGTAAGCATCACTGCTATAAACCTATTGTAAAGTAAATTAATTTCACCGTGAATTATTTTTCATTCGGCTATGGCCAGAAAGAAGGTTTGGTGGTAGTCCCTAAAAAAGTGCAATCCGCACACTCTTCGAAACTACCATCATATCCTTTTTTTCCATGTTGAAAATCGTGGTAAAGAGGAACAAGTCCGGCTCCAAAATAAAATGCGAAACTATCCTCAGGTACAAAAATAGTTACACATTTTGTTGGCTGGTTCCAACTCGCTGGTAAAGAATTATTATAAATAAATCCCCTGTATTGAGTGGTATTTCCAGCTCCCACATACCCAATTACAGTTTCCGACGAATCGGATATATTGTGAACATTCCCTCGCGTTTGGTTAGGTTGCGTGCTAAAAATAAAACCCAAATCTTCTGAATTTCCTTTCATTGCCTGCCAGAATTTATAAGCAGCGGAATCCAATACATATTGAGTAATAAGGACGCTATATAAAACGCTTAGCCTTCTGTCATGGTCTGGAAAATAAGCGAGCGGGCTATGAATGATATTGTCCTGTAAACCAACAGAAGAGCCAATCACCACAGTAGAAGATTTTTCTGTTACCCAACATATATGTACCGGCTGAATTCGTACTTTTAGAGAATCAGTTGCCGGAAAATATTCAAAGCCCGAAAAATATGGCGTATGATACTCCCACGTTTCCTGGTAAGCCCAACGATAATAACGGGAATGACTATCCTGATTTTGTGTATTAACGTAAATCTGCAAATCACCTTGTTTTAAAGCCTGGTCAATGCCTATAATTGGCGGAGAACTTTCGAAAGGAACATAATCTGATTGGTATTCTTTACCGGAAGAAGTAGAAATATACAAACTGTATTTATAAGTGGAATCAAGAGAAACAATTCCCATAGTATAAATACCGGCGCCGCTTTCGGTCAGTGGGTATCTGTCGCCATGATCATCTTCAACTACAAGATTTGCGCCGGTTTCAGGCAATGCTCGTGCCGTATCATATTGAGAAACCACCCTGGTATGAGTTAATTTTATAACCGTTGGGGTGATAGCAGTTATGTAACCTTCCACCACCAGAAAATTGGTTTGTTTGGCATTTACAGGTGGGTAATAAGGCACCTTACACGTCCAGAGAAAAGTGGCGATAGTAAAAAAAATCAGAAACTTCAGTATGGAATTTTTCATTTTCTGCCGTTTCAAAAGAACTGGTTCTGAAAGTTAATCAAAATCCTATTTTTCCACATCGAAAATAAAGCTGCTGCTTCCCGCGTCTCCGTCGGCAGCAATCCCTTGCACCTCTACCAAATATTTACCAGGAATATCTCCTGTATAAAAAGAAATTTGTCCTTTGCCTTTTGCATCGGTATTTATGTTCGGCGACCAATATAGAACGTCTCTGAAATCCGGCAGGCGGCTTTGCATGGCTTTATCCGTAGAATAATCAGGCGAATAAAATATTCTTTGCCTTTGCAAACCATTGTAGTCCAAAATAACGTCATGCGGATTAAGAGAATAACCCGGCAAATCACCTTTATAAGTTGTAAAGCTTACAATTCCATCGGCCTGTATTGGTCCCCAGATATACCTCGATGCCACTACTTCCAGTTTTTGAACTTTCAAAGGATCGTAAGCGATGATTTTATCAATGTCAAATACGGGAACGCCATCGAGCATTACCAACGGATCCTTTGTCATTATTTTTTCAGAAGGCTGCAGATTCTCTAATTCAAACCCCCGTTCGTTGAAAGTATTGAAATGATAATGTTTTTGTTTCTTCACCACATTTACTTCCGCTACGTATTCGCGCATTACTTCTTCCATCGTGGTAAAGCGCGTATAATTATCGAGCAAATACGTCTTAAAAGGTTTTTGATAAAATGGCAGAGTATCAATCATTAAAGGTTGTAGTTTTTCCAAACTATTTTGATGATATGCATTTTCAATTTCCATATGCAGATTAGAAGCTTCAAGATTATCAGTGTTTTCTTCTGAAACCGTCAGCACAGGAATGTTTGCAACAGCATATTGTTCCGAAAACGGACTAAAAATTTGAAGGTGATAAATGCTGTCTTCTTTGGTATTGGTTTGCAAAACTATTTGACTGGCGCCATAAAAATTTTCCATATTAAAATGTACCAATCCTTCCTCATTACTCATACATCCATATAATTGTACCCGTCTGCCGGGTATCGAAAGATAAACAAGCACATTCGCCGCCGGTTGCCCGGTTGCTTCATCAGTTATCTTTCCCGTAATAATTGGTCCCTGATTTTCTGGCATATAAGCAAATGACGCTGCGCTTCCAGAAGAAAGGCTATTCCAATCAAAAGTACGCCAGCCCTGGGTTAGCAATAAATTATCAAGGGCTTTATTGGTTTCAGGATTGTCATTTTCAAAATAATAATCCGGGTTTTCGATATAGCCTTTGATATCAGAAGACAACCACAAATAAGTAAAAATATTTCCATTTTCAGGCTGATGCAAACTATCCAAACGGTACACTGAAACTGATAAATTTCCTGCTAATGGATTGGATGATCCATCAGAAGTAGAAAGCCCGATGTTTACCGCATTTCTTTTATTATAATTTTGCTTATCAGCCTTAGCATCGATCAATAATTTCTTTGAAGGTCTTTTAAAATACAAACGTTCGCAAACCGGCCGGCGGTTTTCATTAAAAAGTGTTATCTGCGCAATTCCATCTTTAAGGTCGCTTTTGTTAATTGAAAATGATGCGTTCCCATTTTCTATTTTGGACGATTTCGAAAAATCAATCTGCTGCCTTGTTGTCCCGATTAAATAGATACCGGAAGAGTTTTGGTTTGAAGAATTGACTGTTATTTTTATGCTGTTTCCTTCGTCATCCAAATGCATTATATAACCACCTGAATAAGCATTTGGCAAATTTTCGGTAATGCTACTATCACCTGTTATAGAAATAACGGCATGATAATTTTTACCGGTCTCCGGTGTAAATAAAAAATTTCCCATTCCGGAATGTGCAGTTTGAAAATGCGCAATTGTGTCGTTGGATTGATCTATAATTACGCCGCTGCCAACCACTCCGTTTCCATAATTATCGTTTATTTTAAAAGCGACCAAACTTTTTAATCCCGTCACCAAATTTCCTCCTTCTGGAAAAAATTCCGCAGAATATTTATAATGACTATGAACCATTGTAGTATCTAAATTTTGGGTGGTGTTTACGACTGTAATCATTTTTCTAAAAAAATGAGAAACCGAATCGTTCTTCATCCAATTGGTGTAAGCCCTTAATTCATAATTCCCGGTTTCAAGAGATAAAGGAAGAGAGAAGGAACCGTTGCCGTTACCATCTTTGATTCCAATTTTTGTTTGCAGTACCGGGTCGTGTGATTTGTTTAAAAGTTCTACATAAACCACTTTACTTAATGAAAGCGGTTTATTATTTTTAGCATCTTCCAAGTAGGCTTTGAACCACAATATTTCTCCACATAAATAATAGGACCGGTCTGTATGCAGATATACTTTTTCCTGTAAATGATTTTGCGTATAATTTTCAAAACTGCTCACCATTCGGTCAACGCTGTTTGTTTGGGCAAATAAAGAAATGCCAGACAGTAAACAAACAAATAAGGCAGAAAATAATTTTAATTTCTTAGTGAAATCTAAAGTATTCATTTAATAATTTTTTTAAGGCCAAAATGCTGGTTTTACCAAAGTTCCGGTCAAAGAACAATCTACACAAGTGGCCGATGCAGAAAAATAGCCTTTAGCGACTGGCGAGCCCGGAGGATTCGAAGCATAGGGAATAAATGCATTGGAGCCAAAAAAATACTTGATACTGTCCGGGTCTGGTGGAACATATTTCTCCGTACAATTTTGCGGCTGGTTCCAGCCGTTAGGCACATCAGCATTACTGATAAATATCCTGGCTTGTTGGGGGCTTCCTGCTCCAATATACCCTACAACTATTTCGGAACTATCGCTCATACTATGAATATTTCCCCTTGTCTGGTTCGGTTGATTTCCGAATATCGAACCTACATCTTCAGTGTTTCCTTTCATGGCGCTCCAATAAGAGTACGCATTGGAATCCAAAGCATATTGAGTAACCAATGCACTGTACAAAACGCTTATTCTTCTGTCGTGATCGGGAATTAATTCCAAAGGGCTTTCGTGTATAACGTCTTCCTTCAGTTTAGCGGACGACCCTAAGAATAAACTACCAATATTGTCACTGCGGTAACAAACATATACCGGCGCTGATCTGTTTTCAACTATGTTACTATCAGTATTGTAAATTAAAGTTGAATAATACTCCGAATGAAATTCCCATGTTTCTGCATAGTCCCAACGATAATAAGTTGTATGATTATTTGGGTCGTGGGTATTTACAAAAACCTGGACGTTTCCGTCTTGCAGCTTCCAGCCGACATTGTCAATTGAGGGAGATATTTTGCAGGGTACAAAATCTGAAACATACACTTTATTATCGCTGGTGATGATGTGCAAGCGATATTTATTGTTAACATCCAGGAAATTGGAAGATGAATAATTTCCACCGCCTATTTCCTGCAATGGATAAACATTATTCTGGTTGTCCTGAATGGCAATGTTCGCGCCTGTTTCGTTTATATAAGCAGCCGTATCTCCTTTTGAAATAGTTCTTGTCCTGGTCAGTTTAACGTTGGTCAATCCATTTGAATTAATATATCCATCGACAACAAGGTAGTGTGCCTTTGACGAATTTACATTCGGGAAATAAGGATCTTTGCAACTTGCAAAAAATAAAGTAATTATTACAGGGAAAATCCAGCCACCCAAAAAATATTTTTGAATCATTTTTTTAGAATCTAATGTTATAAGTTATAAAAGGAATTGCAGTTCCGAAAATGGACAATTTATATCCTTGTATCTGGCCGTTTTGCGAAATAAAATAAACAGAATATGCATTTTTTCTTCCCGTCAAATTGTAGACTCCCAATGTCCAGGAATTATGCGTTAACTGATGAATTTTATGGTTTCCCTCAAGGCTCATTGAAAAATCTGTGCGGAAATAATCCGGTATGCGGTATTCATTTCTGTTAGAATATAAAACCCTCACAGAACCGGCATAATCATATTCCGCAATGGGCAAAGTAATAGGGCGGCCCGTGCTATAAGTGGCATTTAGCGAAACACTAAACCTGTGTGTCAGTTTATAATTCCCTGCCAGGGTCGCATTATGCGGTTGATCAAAATTGCTTGGGTATTTATCCCCGTCATTTATTTTTTCTCCGGCGTAAGGATCATTCTGCTGAAGCAACGAACGTGAATAAGTATAGCTGAGCCAGCCATTCAATTTACCCGCCGATTTCTTTATAAGAAGCTCAACTCCGTAAGCGGTACCATCTGTATTAATAACATCCGTTTCGATATGATGGTTCATTATCAATACGGCTCCGCTTTTGTAATCGAGGTAA
Source organism: Ginsengibacter sp. (assembly GCA_039937075.1). Lineage (GTDB taxonomy): Bacteria > Bacteroidota > Bacteroidia > Chitinophagales > Chitinophagaceae > Ginsengibacter. The sequence continues at coordinate 5,633 of JBDTHD010000035.1, forward strand.
TGAGTAAACCATTTATAATACACTTCAACAGATGTTTCAATCGTATTGTTTTTAAAATTCTTGTACAACCCAAGTGCCACCTGTGTTCCTAATTGTGGTTTTATATTGGGATCGCTTAATTTCCAAACATCCGTTGGAGAAATAGTGGTAGTATTTGTGAGCAGGTGAATGTATTGCCGCAAACTATTGGCGGATGCTTTTATCGATGTGTTTTCAGAAAGTGAATACCTCGCAGAAAACCTGAACGCCGGGCCCATGTAAGTATTAATGATTTTGCCCGAAGGATAATCATTCGTAGCCAAAACATTGTTCAAATCTATCGGCAAACCGGACGCATAAGTGTTTACAGTTTTAGGGCCTAAATAATTATAAATTGAATACCTGATTCCACCATCAAAAGAAAGATTGGATGAAACGTCGTAATGATCAGATAAATAAACAGCGCTTTCCAATGCATGCTCTGCTTCAAGAGTATCCGCAACGAAGAGTGAAGACTTTCCTATTGGCGATACAGATCCGGAATGAATATTATAAAGAAGACTATTGAAGCCAAAAGAAAGCTTATGCTTGTTGTTTAAGAAATAGCTAAAATCCGCATTGACCTTATATTGGTTGATGGAATAATCCAGCTTGTAAGCATTCACAGGATCTCCGTTAAAAGCCACCTGGTAATCATAATGATCAATCCCGGCTGTTAATACGCCGTAAAAGCTGTTATTAAAAATATGCTTCCAATTAATGTTGGCGTTTTTGTTATGATATTGATAGGCCGTATCCTGGTTCAGATTAAACTTATCACCACTTATATATCCGTTTATGTACACATTATTTTTGCTGTTTATTTTACGGTTAATGTGAATCGTGCCGTCGCGGAAAGAAGCGCCACTGTGCCTGTAATCCGGCGGTAAAACTTTGAACAACCAATCAGAATAGGTCGTTCTTACACCTGCAACAAAAGTAGTTTTGCTATTAACGATTGGGCCTTGCAGGGTTATTTTGCTGGTAAGCGGCCCAATTCCCGCAGAGCCGGATATTTTTTTGTCGTTGCCATCCAGGGAAGTAATATCAAGCACAGAAGAAATACGTCCGCCATACTTTGCAGGAATACTACTTTTATATAAAGTAACCTCTTTTATCACATCCGGATCGAAAGCTGAAAAGAAACCAAACAAGTGGGAAGGATTATAAATGTTGGCGCCATTAAATAAAATCAAATTCTGATCAGTAGCACCCCCGCGAACATTTAATCCTGTGCTGGCCTCTCCCACTGATTTTACGCCCGGCAGAGTCAATATCGCTCTTAATACATCCACTTCTCCCAAAACAGCAGGAATCTGTTTTATCGCAGCCATAGAAAGTTTATCCATTCCCATGGTAGTGCTCCGCACATTTTTTTCTTTTCCTGCTTCTACCAAAACCTCTTTTAATTTGAATACTTTTTCATCCATGTCAATATCAAATTTACCGTCTGAGTAAAGCACCACTTGCCTCCTTGTATCAAACATTCCCGGAGCGATAATATTTAAAATATGCTTGCCCGCCGAAAGTATTAATGAATAATAGCCAAACTGATCACTTCTTACCTGAACGGAAGGATGATCGAGATAAATTACAGCGCTTGAAATCGCTTCGCCCGTTTGTAGATCACGAACATAACCGGCAATATTTACTTTACCTTTTGTCATACCGTTTCTTTTGATGCCGACATCAAATACTTTATTTTCAATAGATATTTCCTGCTTTACTTTTTTGGGATGATTGATATAACCAGGCTCGTCTGATCCATTATTCGTAACCAGAACTGCAGTATCCTTTTCTCCATTAAAAAAACCATACGGAAGATTCGCTGAAAGCGAAAATCCCTGCGTAATAAACACGTTATTATCTTTATCTATTACATAATGCCATTGTGTTTTATTAAAAATTCTATCAAGAATAGAGGGAAGATGGGCACTGTTAACTGAGATGGTAATCGAAGTGCTGTCAAACTGGGAAGCATCATAATAAAAATGAAAATTAGTTTGCGCTTCTACCTTCTGTGCAAATTCATTAAAAGTTACATTTTGAAAATTGCCCGTAACCAGGTTGTCCCCTTGTTGCGCAAAACTTTTTGTTGAAAACAGCAATAACGTAAAGGAAAAAAAGAAACAAGTCAGGCGGTTCATATTAGTGAGTTAGTTGATCGTAAAATGCGGTAATTTTTGTCATGTCAGATTCAAAATTTTTGTGGCGCAATTTTAAATGATTTTTACGCATAAATCTTTTGACGTCATGAATCTTGTCCTTAAATAAACGGTACACATCTTTTTTGTTAGTTACGAGGTAATAGAGCCCTCCTTTATGGATGTAAAAACGATTTTTATCGATAAACTGGTTTACAACAATTCTTCCCTCAATCTTAGAATTGATAGTTTTTACTCTTCTTTCGAGAAATTGGATATGACCATTGTACAAAAGATCATAAAATCCCGAATTGTATAAATTTTGATTGTGATCTTCCTGCAAGGCAATAAATGTGTGTCCCAATAATGAAAAACTGTCCACAAATTGGTTTTGAGCCACGATCGCTAACTGGTGAAATGGTGATAACAAAACCAGGTCATTCCTTACTACGTCATAAATCAGCTTTAGCGACTCGTATTTTCTTCCTTTATAATTTACCCAACCCGGAGAAAATATACCGGTCTCAAAATAGGGATCGCCTTCCATTTTAAAAATATAAAACAGGTAAGCTTCACCGTTATATACGGGAGCGTTGTTCGCGTTGTAATTATTGTAAACATCAATCGCATTTCTTACCTGTAAATCGTTAAAATTTTGTTGTACGGTTTGCGAAAATGAGGGCTTAAAAAAAAGCAGCGTGAAAAAAAGAAAAAGGAAAATTTTCATTTATGGTATTTTATTAAACTCCAACATTTATTGACTGAAAAAAATCTTAAAAAAAAACCTCTGGTTAGCAGTCAGGACAATTCAAAGATAAGTTTTGTTGCATCTGGCTTAACTTTTTTTTATGAGCGGTAATTGTTTAAAATAACTTAAGAGAGTGTGGACTATTTTTGTTTTAGCGCCTTTTCAATTCCCTTTACCGCCAAAGGTTCCATTATCTTATAACCGGCCTCTGTTGGATGCACGCCATCCTTTGAAAGAGTTGCAGGAAGTCCTTTTCTCTCATCAGCCATTGCACCGTAATAATCAACATAGACAAAATTATTTTTCGCCGCATAATTTTTAATCCATTTGTTTAGATCAATAATCTTCTGAATAGGCTCTACACCAGCCTTCCATGGAATATCATACGCAGGAAGAACTGAGCAAAGAACGACTTTGATTTTGTTAGCTTTTGCCAGTTGCGCCATTGACGCGAAATTGTTTTCAATCATCTCCAGGCTTGATGGGCCGGTGTTTCCGGAAATGTCATTGATACCCGCTAAAATAATAACCACTTTAGGCTTTAGATCAATTACGTCCTGGCGAAACCTTATCAGCATTTGTGGAGTTGTCTGTCCGCTTATTCCACGATCGAGATAAGGGTTTTTCGCAAAAAAATCGGGACTCGCGTTTATCCAGGCATCTGTAATAGAATTGCCCATAAATACTACGCGATTTTCATTCGCCGAAGGCAATCCGGCTTTTACATTTTCATTTCTGTAACGGCGAAGATTAGGCCAGTCATTATTTTGATTTAATTGTTCTGTCACCGCGTCGTTTTGTGCTTTCACTGAAGGAATTAAAAGTAAAAAAAATCCAAAGCAGGCCAACATTTGTAAATGTTTCATTATAAAATTGTTTTGAAGTTTATTTTTTGAGGAATGAAATTAATCAAAGATTCAGAAATATTCATTTTGTTTTTCACAGTAAACGAACAAATAAGGATCATTCTTATTTTCTTCGTTGTTGGGCAATTGACGCCGAATTACAATTTTAATATTGATTAATTTTGTCTTAGTGAAAAATTAAAACTTAAAAATATGCAAGTTCAAAAACCATCAGTGGCTTATCCGCCTCATTTTAATAAATACATAGAGTTGGTAAAAAACGAAGATTTGAATTTTATCTTAAGCGAGCAAGCCAAAGAAGCTGAAAGCTTTTTTAATGCAATCCCAGCAGAGAAATGGTCTTATAAATATGGAGAGGAGAAATGGAGCATAAAAGAAGTGGTGCAGCACATCACAGACACAGAAAGGGTTTTCGGATATCGGGCGTTGGCTTTTTCGAGAAAAGATCCCAACATCATTCCATCATTTGACGAAAACGAATACACGAAAAATTCAAATGCCGGCAATAAAGATTCAAAAGATTTAATTGAAGAATTTTTGGCCGTCAGAAAATCAGATCAACTTCTTTTTAAAGGATTTTCTGAAGAACAATTGCATACAACGGGTAAAGCGAGTTCTTACGAAATGGATGTAAGATCAGTTGGATATATGATTGCCGGGCATTTTGCACATCATATAACAATTCTTAAAGAAAGATACCTTGGGTAAAGTTTTAGATAGTTTAGAGTTATAGTTTAGAATAGTTTAGAATTATAGTTTAGAATAATTTAGAGTTGGAGCTTAGAATGGTTTAGATACCATTCACTATTCACCATTCACCATTGACAAGATTATTATGAAAATATTTTCTGTAGCACAAACTAAAAGTTGGGATGCATACACGATTCACCACGAGAAGATAAAATCGATTGACCTGATGGAACGTGCTGCTACGGCCGCTTTTGAATGGATCACCGAAAATTTTGATGAGGAATGCCATTTTAAGATATTCTGCGGAAGAGGAAATAACGGAGGAGATGGATTAGCAGTTGCCAGGCTTTTAAACAGGATCAAATTCAAGGCTTCAGTTTTTATTCCATTTAGCAACACGCCCGGCTCCGCAGATTTTGAAACCAATTTTAAAAGATTAAAGCAAACTTCTGTTGAAATACTTTTTTTAAAAGAAGATGAACCTTTCCCAAAATTGACAGATCAGGATGTAATTGTTGATGCTTTATTTGGCACGGGGTTAAACAGAAAACCGGAAGGAATTTATGCGCGGTTAATTGATTTTATTAATTCAGCTCCGTCTAAAAAAATTTCTATTGATGTTCCCAGTGGATTATTTATCGAGAAAAGTTCTGTGGGAAATAATGTTATTAAAGCCAATCATACGTTGACTTTTCAAAACCAAAAGCTGGCATTTCTTTTACCGGAAAATGAAACTTACGTTGGCCAGGTAATCTTGCTTGATATCGGGCTTTCCGATAAATTTGAAAAAATAGAGGAAGCTCAATTTGAATTCGTTGACGGTAAAATGATTCATGAAATTTATAAGCCACGAAAAGATTTTGCCAATAAAGGAAGTTACGGCTATGCATGCCTGTTAGCTGGAAGTTATGGAATGATGGGCGCTGCGGTGCTCAGCTCTTCTGGATGTTTACGAAGTGGAGTTGGCAAACTTACCAGCTGCATTTGCGAAGCAGGTTACGCTATCATGCAAACGTCCGTTCCGGAAGCGATGTGTAAAATTTATGGCGATAAATACATAAAGGACTTCGATGGTTTTTCAGATTATGATGTAATCGGAATTGGACCTGGAATTGGAAAATATGATTCTCACAAAAAATTATTACAGGAATTATTTACCAATTGTACGAAACCTTTGGTGATAGATGCGGATGCCTTAAATGTACTAAGTGAAAATCCCGAACTATATCATTCAATTCCTCCAAAAACTGTCATTACACCACATCCAAAAGAGTTCGAAAGATTGTTTGGAAAAACCGAATCTGATTTTGATCGTATCAATCTTGCTCTTTCAAAAGCAAAAGAATTGAATATTTTTATTGTTTTAAAAGGCCATTATACTTTTATAGCCACTCCCGGCGGAAAAGGATATTTTAATTCTACAGGTAATGCGGGTATGGCAACTGCCGGCGCCGGCGATGTATTAACGGGGATAATTACAGGTTTCCTTGCTCAAAAATATTCGGTATTATCAAGTTGCATAATGGGCGTTTATTTACACGGCCTTTCAGGTGATATTGCTGCTAAGCATGTTTCAAAGGAAGCTTTAATTGCGAGAGATATTGTTGAAAATTTAGGTAAAGCTTTTAAAAAAATAGCATCATAGATCAAATACTTTCCAGAAGCTCTGAAAACAGAAATTCAACTTATTTGTTGGTTTACTGTAAAACAAATAAAAGAGGGCTTTTGAATGCCGCCATTCTAAGCAAGAACCTGCATTCCAACGATTAACAAAAAATTTTACACACAAAATGTATTTGGGCTTAAAAAATCATTAAATTCATTACCTTTGCAGCCCTTTAATTTTTAGTTATGGGTAACAGGCGTGAATTTGATATAGCATTTGTAGGATTGAAACCTGGAATTCATGAGTTCGATTACCAGGTAGATGATAAGTTCTTTGCTAATTTTCTTGAGGCCGATCCGACGGTTATCGACTTCGACAATTGCAATGCTTCTATTAAGCTTTTGCTCGAAAAAAACAATTCGTTCATGTTGTTGAAATTTGAGATAGGCGGAAGTGTAAATGTAGTTTGTGACCGTTGTGGAAATGTATTACCGGTAGATCTTTGGGATGAATTTAAAATGTTGATAAAAGAAGTTGAAAATCCTGATGAGATGAATCAGAATGAGGAAGATCCGGACGTGTTTTATATTTCGAGAACAGAAAGTCATATTCACGTGGCAGATTGGATTTACGAATTTGTATTATTGAGTATTCCTAATCAGCGCATGTGTAATGAAGATGAAATTGGCGGACCGCAATGCAACAAAGAAGTATTAGCGATGCTTAACAAAATGAAATCAACCACTATTGAAAACAATCATCCTTTAGAAAAAGGATTAGAAAAATTTAAAAAACAATAATTAATCATATTTAATCTAAGGTTATGCCAAATCCAAAGCGCAGACACAGTCAACAAAGAAGTGCAAAAAGAAGAACACATTATAAAGCAGATGCTCCTACATTGAGCGTAGACCACACAACAGGTGAAACCCATGTTCGTCACCGCGCTCACACGAGTGAAGGAAAATTATATTACAACGGAAAAGTAGTTGCTGAAAAGGCTCCCTCTAAGGCGATATAAATTACTTTTTTTCTTAAAAGACAATCCAAAAATATGGCCTGATTAGCTTCAGGTTTATTTTTGGATTTTTTTTTGAAAATTACTAATCCGGCAGAATTGAAAATAACTCATTATTTTTATCGGGATTTTTTAAGATAAACACCTACATAATGAATATTGCACTGGACATGATGGGAGGAGATTACGCGCCTCTTGAAACTATCAAAGGCGTCAAACTTTTTTTATCAGAAAATAAAAATGATGATGTAGAACTTACATTAATAGGGAATGAAAGCAAGCTTCTGCCGTTACTAGACGAACACCAGGTTGATTCAAAAAAAATAACGGTGGTCCATGCTTCAGAGGTAATTGAAATGCAGGAGCATCCTACAAAAGCCTTAAAAGAAAAACAACAATCTTCCATTTCAATAGGATTTCATTTTCTCGCTACCGGTAAAACAGATGCGTTTATAAGCGCAGGAAATACAGGCGCAATGCTTGTAGGCTCTTTATATAGTATCAAGGCTATCAGCGGTGTTGCCCGGCCTGCCATCGGCGCATACATCCCCGCTGAGAACGGAAAAACATCTTTGCTGGTCGACGCAGGTTTAAACGCAGATTGCAAACCCGAAAACCTTTCACAATTCGCTTTGCTCGGTTCCCTGTTTGCCAAATATATTTTGAATACAGAAAATCCAAGAGTAGCGCTTATCAACGTAGGCGCAGAAGAGGGCAAAGGCAATATTTTATGCCAGGCTGCGTACCCGTTATTAAAAGAAAACCAACAAATAAATTTTGTAGGCAATATTGAAGGCCGCGATCTTTTAAGGGATAAAGCGGAGATATATGTTTGCGATGGTTACACCGGAAATATTCTTTTAAAATTTGCAGAATCCATTTATGATATTGTTCAGATGCGCAAAATCGATGACGAATATTTTAATCGCTTTAATTTTGAAATGTATGGTGGAGTTCCGGTATTAGGAGTAAATAAGCCTGTCATCATCGGCCATGGAATTTCTACCGCCGGCGCGTTTAATAATATGATCCTGATGGCCAAAAAAATGATAGACCAGGATTTTATCGAAAAAATTAAATCAAATTTTATTTAGGTTCTCGGTCCTTTTTATTTTCAGGATAAAAATATAAGCAATGCCAAAACTATTCAGTTTGCATTCTATATTTTATTTATCAATATACTTGGATCAACAGATATTTAATCCTTATTTTTATAAGGTCTTATTATGCACCTAATGGAAATGCTCAAAAAATACTTGTTGATAGTTCTTTTTACCGGAGCTTTTTTTTCTTTACATCTCACATTATTTGCTCAAAAAGATTCTACAAAGGCTGCTAAAAAAAAATTCCTCCAAAAGGTAATTCAGGATTTCAAAAGAGATACAACTGAAATTGATCACGTTGCTCAATTTCAAAAAACTGAAGAATCTTTTAGCCGATTCGAAGGTCTTTTTATAAGGAATATAGTAATCGAAAGAATTCCATTTGGAGTGTCAATCGGCGATACGTCGAAAAGACTAATGAACAGCCTAACAACACTAGCCAATTCCCTGCACCATATTACCAAAACAAATGTGGTACGAAAAAACCTCTTTTTTCAGAAAGGAGATTCTTTAATCCCTTATTTAATGGCAGATAATGAACGCTACTTACGACAGTTGCTGTATCTGCAGGATGCAGAATTTTTTGTAGCACGCACCGCGCCGACTTCGGACTCAGTGGATGTTTTTGTGGAAATAAAAGACGTGTTTTCATTAGGTGGCGCCATCAATTCATTAGGAATCAAACAAACCAACGTCGATGTACGCGAGGATAATATTGGCGGCAGCGGAAATGCGGCGGTACTTTATTCGCTTTTTGACAATAACCGAGATAAAAAGTTTGCCTTTGGCGGCGAATATAACAATAGAAACATGGGCGGTTCTTTTATTGACGCAAAAGCGGGCTATCGAAGCTTCTACCCAAGCATAGCCGGCCCTAAAGAAGATAATAATTATTATGTCAATTTACAGAAACCTCTTGTAAACCGGTATATGTCGTGGACTTATGAATTTGACGCCTCCTACCACGAAACCAGCAATTTTTACAATACGGATTCAGTTTATTTTTCGGATCTCCGCTATCATTATTACAATGTGGAAGCCTGGGCAGGCTATAATATTGATGCAAAAGATTTTACAACTCAGGAAGAATCTAAGAAGTTACGAAAGCTCATTGGATTAAGATATATTAATCAAAAGTTTTTGGCAGTTCCGGGAAAATATGAGAACGTATACAACTGGAAATATCCTACTATCAGCGGAATATTGGGCACGCTTACTTTATATCGGCAAAATTTTTACAAAACAAAATACATTTATGGCTTTGGTAGAAATGAAGATATTCCTCAAGGCTTGCTTTTAAGCATTACTTCAGGTTATACGCAGAGGCAAAAAGTAAAACGGCCATTTATCGGGTTTGACTTTGAGAACTATCATTTTAATAGAAAAGAAAATTATTTTAGTTATCGGATTGCAGGGGAAGGATACCTAAATCATAAATCTATTGAAGACCTTAATTTTTTAGGAAGTTTTTTTTATTTTGACCATTTAAAATCAATCGGTAAAAAATGGAAGCAGCGATTTTTTTTAAATTACGACGTGGCGCAACAGGTAAATACGGTTTTCAATCAACCATTATTTGCCAATAGCCAGTTCGGCCTTCGGGAATATGGAAGTTACGTTGCAGATAATGAGCAGGTCGGCGGCACCTTGCGCTCGACTATTAAAGCGGAATCTGAATTCTTTAGTCCCTGGTCATTAGTTGCGTTTCGGTTTGCACCTTTTGTCTTCAGCGATTTGAGCGTATTTTCTCCGTATAATTATAAAACAAAAGTGCTAAGTTCTGTTGGTGGCGGAATCAGGACCAGGAATGAGAGTTTTGTTTTTGGGACAATTGAGCTAAGAGGTTATTATTTCCCGCTAAAGAATTTTTACAATGAAAGATTGGGATTGTCCATATCTACTAATGTGATTTTTAAATACAACAGTCAGTTTGTAAGAAAGCCCGATTTTATCCAGATAAATTAGACGATTGCTTTTATTTTTTCCGATCCATTTGAATATCTTTATTAGAAATTTGGAAATGAAAATTTTCAGAAAATATTTTGAATTATCTGCGTGGATCGCGGGATTGCTTTTACTGGCTTTCATGACCCCGACAACCGATACACATTATTCCTTTTGTATTTTTAAACTCATGGGAATAAATTTCTGCCCGGGTTGTGGCCTCGGGCATTCTATCTGTTATTTATTTCATGGTGATTTTCGGGCGTCCTTTAATGCTCATCCACTTGGTCTTTTTGCACTGATTGTGATTCTTGCAAGAATTTATAAACTTAGCTCTCTTCATATTTTTCCTCATTTCAAAAAACACAATTATGGATACCAATTTTAACTCGATAAA
>JBDTHD010000036.1:0-4457 GCA_039937075.1 Ginsengibacter sp.
GCGCTTTTACTTTTTGAGTAATCTCAAATCCATACATGCGGCCATTATCTTTCAACAATTGTATAATTATAGGCTCAAGCAATCCTTTGTATAAGGAAGATTTTTTCATGATTCAAATATACATAAGAATCTTGGGTATACAGTGCTTTTATGAAAAAATGAAAATAAGAATCTTTGTTATTTCCCTATCTTCCGTCAGGCAGGTTTGTTTACTGTTCAAAGAAATAATCGAAAGTTAAATCAGCGTATAAATAAAAAAATCATTCTTCATTAGAATTTACTAAAAACCCATTTAAACCCAAAAGCGGTAGCAATTCCAACGATGGCTGTACCAATCCACAAGACGGAAAAACCAAAGTGTTCTGCGACAAGAGTTCCAATCAATGGCGAAAAAACAAATGCCGATGAAACTGACAGCGCATTTAAACCCATATAGGCGCCTCTGCGATCTGATGAACCGCGTTTAACCGTGACCGTTGCCATAAACGGCATCGCTAAAATTTCTGACAGGCTCATTATAAACATGGCTAAAAATAAAACCCACATACCCGAAGGTATCAGGAGAATCAAAAAAGACAAGGCGCCCAAACATACACCCAGTGGAATTACTGATGATGAGCGAAAATTTCTATCTGCAACCTGTACTATCAGCATTTCTAAAAGAAATACTACCAATCCGTTGGATGCCAAAATCAATCCGATATTTCCGTCACTAAGGTGATGAACTTTTCTATAAAACAGAGGTAAAGTGCTCAACAATTGAAAAAAGCAAATGCTGTACAAACAGCAAAACAAACTGTACATCAGGAAAGGTTTATCCTTCCACGGAGATATTCCCGTTTTTATTTTTTTTGTATCCTTTGTATGATGTAAAAACTCCCTGTTTTTATTGATCGGAAGATTTTTAAAATAAAAATAAAATAGTAATCCCGCCAACAAAGCCGTGATTCCATTACCATAAAATAATAATTTAAAAGATATCGCCGCTAATATTCCGCCTAACGCCGGCCCGATTGAAAATCCCAGGTTAACCGCCATTCTGTTGAGCGAAAAAGAACGGGTAATATTTTCCGGTTTGGCATACACGCTTATTGAAACCGAGTTTGCCGGCCTGAATGTTTCGGTAATCGTGCTTAACACAAAAACCCCAATTGACAAGCTCCAAACTTCTCTAAAAAGTGGTAACAAAAAGAAGATCGGCACTGATAAAATAATGCTAATTAATTGTACCTTGAAATGTCCGACTTTATCTGTAAGCCAACCTCCTAAAGTGGAACCGGCCATTGCACCCAATCCAAAGCAACTCAATACCACACCGGTTTGCGACAGGGTGAATTTAAGTTCCGCAACCATATAAACTCCCAGGAATGGAGATACCATAGCACCAATTCTGTTAATCAACATTACTGCAGATAACATCCATGATGGCCGAGACAAACCCCTGTAAGAATCCAGGTAAAGGCGGAAGTAACGATTCATTTAAAATAATAATAGGCAAAAATAACGGTCAAATCTTCACCGCAATGCACAAGATGCAAACAGATTTCATTTCGTAAATTTATCCAATGAAAATTCTCATATATGGTGCAGGAGTAATTGGAAGTATTTATGCCGCCAAACTTTTTGAAGCAAAAAATGATGTTAGGCTTTTGGCGCGTGGAAAGCGTCTTGAAAGTTTACAACAAAACGGTGTGGTTACAAGAGAGCAATTAACCGGTAAAAAAATAACGGTTCACATTCCTTTAATCAAACAATTGGCTGCAAATGATTCTTACGATCTAATCATTGTGACGGTAAGACTTGATCAACTTAAAAGCGTGGTTACGGATTTGAAAAATAATAATGGAAGTTCTCTTGTAATGTTGATGCTGAATAACCCGGAAAACTTGCCATCACTCGCTAAAGAATTGAAGCCAAAATATTTATTATTCGGTTTCCCGGGCGTTGGCGGAATAATGAAAAATGATGAAATTGATTTTGTTCAAATTAAACAACAAAAAACTACGATTGGAGATATCAATCGAATAGAATCGCCGATCCTTGAAACCATAAAATCTCTTTTTGAGAAGGCCGGATTCGAAACTACCATTAGCGATAATATGGACGCATGGCTTAAAACTCATGCTATTTTTATTGCGTGCATTTGTGCTTCCATTATAAAAGAAAATGGTGACAGCATTCAATTGGGAAAAAATAAGAAAAGCATAAAATCAATGGTGAAAAGTATTAAAGAAGGATTTAAGGCGATGAAAAATCTGGGCATTCCCATAAAACCGTTTAATCTAAAATTGATTTTTTTAATTATGCCCGAATGGTTTTCTATAAGATATTGGCAAAAAGCAATCCAAAGCGAAATGGGCACCTTGGCAATTGCGCCTCACGCCAATGCGGCGAAAAAAGAAATGCAACTACTTGCAAAAAAAGTTTTGGAAATCGTTCACTCGTCTTCTTTCCCGACGCCTGAATTGAATAAATTACTTTCAGAATTTATTAATTTGCCCAGCCAATAAAATAAGAATCGATATTATTTGTTGGTTTACTATTACACCACCACATTCACCATTTTATTCTTTACAAAAATTATCTTTTTGATTGGTTTGTTCTCAATCCATTTTTTCACAATGTCATTTTCAAGAACCATTTTTTCAACTTCCTGCTGAGATACATCAAGCGAAATAACCATCGTTGTCCGCATTTTTCCATTGATAGAAATCGGGTATTCCTTTTCAGATTCAACCAAATATTTATTTTCTAATTTCGGATATGCTGCATCAAGAATAGATTTAGGATTTCCAAGAGCATGGTACAATTCTTCTGAAATATGCGGCGCATAAGGAGTCAGCAAAACTAATAGTGGTTCAAGAATTTCTTTCTTATGACATTTTAAATCTGTGAGTTCATTTACGCAAACCATAAAAGCACTCACTGCTGTATTGAAAGAAAAACGTTCTGTATCTTCTTCAATTTTTTTAATGGTTTTATGAAGCGTTTTTAATTCTGCGTCATTTGGCTTTTCTTCATTCCAAATAGCCTCACCCCCGGCCCCTCTCCCCTGGGAGGGGGTGGAAGAATCATCAAAAAACAATCTCCATAATTTTTTTAAGAAACGGTGAACACCTTCAATGCCTTTAGTGTCCCACGGTTTGCTTTGCTCGACCGGACCAAGAAACATTTCATACATTCGGAAAGTGTCAGCGCCGTATTTGTCAATTATAACATCAGGATTAACAACATTCCTTTTTGATTTTGACATTTTCTCGACAACTTGGATTGTTTTGAATTTCAACGGTGTAATTTCCTGCCTATCAAAGTTGTACCATTTATTAAATTTTGAATTATAGTAACCTTCACTGCATACATACACTTGGTGATTATTTCCTTGTTTCTTTAGTATCTTAGAATATCTCTCTACATCAAGTTCTCCATTATTTACGTATTCAATTGGAACATTTATTTCCGACTCACCTACAATTGAGTATCCTTGAAGCTCGGAGGAAAATTGAATAATGTAATAATCTTCTGATTCATCAATATGATGTGAAAAGTGATCTTTTTTCCAATTGATAATAAACCGGTTACTAGAAGATGTGATTGAGTTCGGTTTGTCAGCCTCCGATGGCTCATCGATATTCCCAACAGCTGGTCTAATTAGTTTTTCAGAAACTCCCGTTATCATCCCCTGATTCACCAATTTCTTATAAGGTTCATCAAAACTGATTAATCCTAAATCATACAAAAACTTAGTCCACATTCGGCTGTATAATAAATGCCCTACGGCATGTTCTGTTCCACCAATGTAAACGTCAACCTGGTTCCAGTAATCAGTTGCTTTTTTATCTGCAAGAACTTCATTGTTATGCGGGTCCATGTAGCGGAGAAAATACCAACTACTTCCCGCATATCCGGGCATGGTCGACGTTTCGCGCTTTCCGGTTATTGTATTTACCCAATCCGTTAAATTAGATAACGGGCCTTCGCCTTCTTTTCCCGGTCCATATTTTTCTACAAAAGGCAATTCCAACGGCAACTCTTTTTCATCTAAACGAATGGCAACACCGTCACTCCAAATAATAGGAAATGGCTCGCCCCAATAACGCTGACGGCTGAAACCTGCGTCACGCATCCGATAATTAACTTTGCGTTTGCCAATTTTTAATTCTTCTATTTTATTTATCGCAACGCCAATCGCATCTTTCATCAACATTCCATTTAAAAACCCTGAATTTTCAAGAATCGCTTCTTTGGTTGGATTGGCTTCATTTCCATTAAAATGTTCACCTATAATATTAGAAATTGGAATTTTAAAATGTGTCGCAAAATCAAAATCCCTCTGATCGCCACATGGAACGGCCATGATAGCGCCCGTTCCATATCCCGCCAAAACATATTCTGCAATCCAGATTGGAATTTGCTTTCCATCAAAAGGATTGACTGCGTAAGCGCCGGTAAAACATCCG
>JBDTHD010000037.1:0-1581 GCA_039937075.1 Ginsengibacter sp.
AATTAAGCCTGCAGAAATTTTTTGATAACAATTATATCACGGATTCTACATGGACAATTGATTATTACCAAAAATTAATTCCCAAAAATTTAAAAGATTTTTTGCCTTTATATGAATCTTATTATGCCGGCTTGGCGGGTAGAAGTGAAATTATTGCGCATGGCACTACCATTGACCCTTCATTTTATTTAGGAAAACCGTATTATCCGTTAACACCAACACAGGGTTGCTTATGCACAAAAGAAATCTGGAATGGGAAAAGATTAGAAAGCGATCAGGAAAAATTAGTAAATGGATTGCTGAAAGCGGGCGGCGCAAATGGGTATTGTGTGGTGATAGAAATTGACAATAAAAAAGCACCCGTAAAACTGAAAGATGTGATGGCTTATTTACCAAAATGAAGTCAAAAAGCGGAAAGCCAAAAGCTAAATGCAGAGGCGGCATTTTATTCATTCATCATTAACTTTAATAATTAATTTTAATTATTAATATTGTTCACCATTCACCATTCACACCATTGACAACTTCGACTCCTTTAGCAGAAAGGCTTAGGCCAAAAACTTTAGATGAACTTATCGGACAAAAACACCTGACCGGAGAAGGAAGTATTTTGCGCAACGCACTGACAAATAAAAAAATTCCTTCAATGATTTTGTGGGGTCCTCCGGGAGTTGGAAAAACCACAATTGCCAATATAATTGCTCACACATTAGACGTTCCGTTTTATACTTTAAGCGCTATTTCTTCAGGGGTTAAAGAGGTTCGCGAAGTAATCGAGAAAGCAAAACATGAAGACAATGTTATTCTGTTTATCGATGAAATTCACCGCTTCAATAAAGGCCAGCAGGATGCTTTATTGGGCGCTGTGGAAAAAGGAATTGTTACTTTAATTGGCGCTACGACAGAAAATCCATCATTTGAAGTAAACAGCGCGTTGCTCAGTCGTTGCCAGGTTTATATTTTAAAATCTTTGGACAAAAATGCGTTGCTTGATTTGATGAATCATGCGATAAAAGAAGACACTTTTCTTTCTGAACAAAAAATAGAAATAAAAGAAACCGAAGCATTAATAAATTTATCCGGTGGCGATGCGAGAAGATTATTAAACCTGCTGGAACTTACCGTGGGGCAACTTTCCTCAAAAAGAAATTCCGCGGAAAATATTGTAATAACCGACGATGCAGTTATCAAAGCCGCACAACAAAAGGTAGCGTTATATGATAAGAAAGGCGAGCAGCATTATGATATTATTTCAGCATTTATAAAATCAATTCGCGGAAGCGACCCAAACGCGGCAGTCTATTGGCTGGCGCGAATGATAGAAGGTGGCGAAGATGTAAAATTTATTGCAAGAAGATTGGTGATTCTCGCCAGCGAAGATATCGGCAATGCAAACCCAACGGCGCTGGTGTTGGCAACGAATACTTTCCAAGCGGTAAATATGATTGGATATCCAGAATCAAAAATTATTTTATCGCAATGTGTTACTTACCTGGCTTCTTCACCAAAAAGTAATGCAGCCGTGGCCGCGATTGGGAAGGCAGAATCTTTAGTAGAACAATTTGGAGATTTGCCGGTTCC
>JBDTHD010000038.1:0-5810 GCA_039937075.1 Ginsengibacter sp.
GTGGAACTACTGGTTTCGATTTTATTTTCTACCTGGTAGGTTTTTCCGGTTGCTAATTTAACCGAGGTCTTCGTTTGTGCTATCGATGCCGTCGATATACAAACAGTTGCGAATAAAATGAGGTTTATTTTTTTCATAATTTTATTTTTTAATTTTTTAAGAGGTGCAAATATAATGCTACTAATACGAGTTTATCTTATTTCCGTTAAATATGTTGAGGAAACAGATTTTTAGTAATCATTATTTGTTTTGGGAGCTTTTGGCATTACATTTTTGGGCTTTTTCTCCGGAGTTTTTGCCGGTGAAGACGGCATGTAATTTTTTGGGCCGATAGGTATTGCAGATTCTTTTGGAGCTGCTTTTTGGGGAGCCTGTTTGCTAAAATCGGACTCAACAGGTATGTCGGTTTGAGGTGCATAATCCTGTGCATCGCCATTTCCTTCTACATCTGCTGAATCTATTCCGTGGCCTTCCTGGGAAATCGCTGCAAAATTTTGGTCCGCATAAATAGGATTATTATTTAACTCAGCCGGCTTCTGAAAGTCAGCTCTTGGATCGATTCCGAGCGATTTATCCGCATACACTTTTTGAATAAAATAAGCCCATTCAGGCATTGCCATATCACTACCTCCGCCGGTTCCATATTTTGGCAGATGCAGAAACGGATCGTCATTTCCCACCCACGCACCGGCGAGCAACTGAGGCGTATAACCTATAAACCAACCATCAGTATTGTCGTTGGTGGTTCCTGTTTTTGCTCCTATTATGCTTTGTATTCCATATCTCCAACGCATAGAGCCGGCAGTTCCATAATCAACTACGCCTTCCATCATTTTCACCATAGTATAAGCATCTACTTCGCTTATTATTTGCTTTACTTTTGGTTCAAATGTTTGTAAAACGTTTCCGTTGCGATCTTCAATTTTAGTAAGATAAATAGGCTCTGTATTAAATCCCCTGTTGGGAAACATCGTGTAAGCCTGCAGCATTTCTATCAATTGAATATCTGCAGAACCTAAGGCAATAGATGGCACCATCGGGATGTCACTTTTGATACCACATTCATGGGCAAATTCTACAGTTTTCTTCGGGCCAATACGGCTCATAAGATCGAAGGCGGCGACGTTAATAGATTTTGCCAGGCAGTAAGCCATCGTTCCGCCAGGCCCTGTGATCGTTTTGTTAGCAAGTGTTATTGGTTTTCCACCAATATAACTTTCGGGGCTAAGGCCTGCATCTGTTATGGCCAGCGTATAAAGAATCGGTTTAAAGGTAGAACCCACCTGCCTGTTAGCTGTCACATGATCGTACTTAAAATATTTAAAATCGATTCCTCCAACCCATGCTTTTACTTCTCCTGTTACCGGATCCATCACGCAAAAGCCGGTTTGCATCATTTGTTTGCAATATTTTATGGAATCAATCGGAGTCATCACCGTATCCGTTTCACGATTTTTATTCCATGCGAAAATTTTCATTTTTGTCGGCTCATAAAATGATTTTTTTATTTCTTCATCAGTCGCTCCATTGTCTTTCATCGTTTTCCACCGGTCACTTTCCTTCATTGCACTATTCAAAATACCTTCCTGGCCTTTCCAAACATTTTTCGGCAATTGACGATTGAATTTTTTTTGCATTGCCGTCATGTGTTTTATGACGGCTTCTTCAGCATACAACTGCATTTTGGGATCGATAGTGGTAAAAATCTTTAATCCGTCCCGATAGAGATCATATTTATCGCCGGTTACAGGATCTTTGTGTGTATTACACCAAGCCTGTAATGTTTTGCTAAGTACCGAACGAAAATAAGGCGCTATTCCCTGGCTTTCATTTACTAATTTATATTTTATATCAAGAGGTTTTGCCTTTAAAACCACCGCGTCCGATGCAGAAAGATCGTCGTTGCTTACCATTCTGTCAAGAACCAGATTTCGTCTTGACAAAGCAGCCTTGGGATGTCGACGTGGATCATACTGGCCGGGGCCGCTTAACATGCCTACCAATAAGGCTGCTTCATCCGGTGTCAGTTTGGAAGGTTCTTTTTGAAAATATACCAAAGAAGCATTCTTGATTCCATACACATTTAACCACGAAACGCGATTAAGATACAAGGCAATAATTTCCTGTTTGGTAAAATTCCTCTCCAATTTAAGAGCAACAATCCATTCTTTTATTTTGTCTATTCCTCTTTCTAAAACCGGGACATGGTTTTCCTGGCCAAGAATTTTTTTTGCCAGTTGCTGCGTAATGGTACTGGCGCCACCTTGTCTTCCAAACCCTTTCACAGCGCGGGCTAATGCTATCGGGTCAATTCCGGAATGTTCGTAAAAACGTATGTCTTCAGTAGATATTAAAGCGTCTATTACGCTTTTCGAAATATTTTTGTAGTCAACAGAAACCCTGTTTTCGGTATAAATCTTTCCCATAAGGGTTTTGCCATCATTTGCATAGATTTCTGTAGCGAGGTTTGCCTGCGGATTCTCTAATTCCTGGAGTGATGGTAATTTTCCAAAAACACCGAAATAAGCCGATGCAAGAACTAAAGTAAATACCACAAAACCGCCAAGGACCAAAGTCCAAAGGATTTTTACGCTCGTCTTTATCTTACTTTTTTTATCTATTTTTTTCTTCTTCGAAGGATTCTGCATTTTTTATTTCTTTATAAACCTGAAAAATATTCTATTTTCTGCAGAAAAATATTTAAAATTTCCCCGGATATTTCTTATTTAACAGGTCAATATAACTCTGCAAATTTTTATTTTCTTTTAAAAGTTCAAGATTACTTTCAGAAATAATATAAAACGCGTACTTCTGAGCGGGCAACCAGGAAATCTGGATCGGTGCTGCCTGCTTCAGGTTGTCCCTATATTTAATGGCCTCAGCCGCATCATCAAAATGAGAAAACACCAATAAAGTTCGTGCACTGTCTAAAGTATCTTTCACTATCTCAATTTTGTTGGTAGTATAGCTTTGGCTGTTATACCTATTGAACGCGTTACGGGCTTCACTGCTGTATACCGGGTCTACTTTCGTAAGCACCATGACTACATGTTGAGAATCCAAAGCATCAAATGTAAACTCCGCATTCTTTACCGGGGCTGCTATCTTTTTCTCAGGATTTAGTTCGGCCTTGCCTGCAATTACTTTTTGATTCAGCACAATTGGATTTTGAATTTTATTGACAGGAACTGATACATTATTTACCGGTTTTGAATTATCAAAAACAACTATCTGTGAATCTTCTTTTGCCCTTACCACTGTTAAATTGGTAAGATAGCGCTCAATGCTATCCCTTCTTCCTAAAACGTCAAGCATGGTGGTGGCTTTTTCTTTCATTGGAGAAGCCGGATAATTATTAATTATCTGGTGCAAAACCTGCATAGCGGTACTATCCTGTCGTTTTTGAATATAATAAACAGATTGAATATAGAGCAACTGCGGATTCCAGTAACTTTTTCCATAAAGGCTGTCAGCTGCATTTTTTTCTTTAATAGCTTTATCAAAATTCCCTTCGATAAATAGATTATAAATCCCGTCGTACCTGTTTTCAGCAGCGGTATCTTTTTTTGAAGGATTAAAAGCTTCCGGGTGCAAAATCAATTGTGCATACTTGGTTTTATTAAAATTCTTCAACAAAAGATTTTTATAATAGTCTGCCAATTGCTGATTACCGATTTTTGAGTAGCAGTAAGATAAATTCATATATAATTCACCATTGTACAGACTATCAGGAAAGCGTTTTAATGATTGCTGATACGATCCGATTGCTGCGTTATAATCTTCTAATAAATCCTCGTAATCCTTTCCGACCTGGAATAATGAACGGGCAACCCGCGAATTACTTGTATCTAATTGAATTTTCGTTAGTGGAACATTGGCAAGCAATCCCTGCTCAGAAATATCCTGTTGAACGGGTTTGGCGATTGTCTCAGGAGTGGCCGTCTGCGACTGGGCAGCCAGGGGATCTCCATAAGACCCGGACTGATCCTGATCGTTAGTGGCAGTTGAATTCCTACTTCCTGACATGCGCCGCCAGTTGTCTACATTTTGTCGTTTGCCCCAAACGGTTTTAAACTCATTATAGCCCTGCGCTTTGATAGAATTATTATAAAAATACCAGTCGCCTTTACTATTGGTATTGTTTCCAAAGAAGTCTTGAGACTGGTTTCGGGAATTATTAAATCCGGAAGAAGAATTATAATTGTTTAAATCATCTTTTATTCCGCGTTCTTTTTTTAACGCCTTTGATAATTTTTTTATGAAATTCTCCCTGTCGGTTGCTGACATCGCCGCGATAGTTTGCAGGCTGTCTTCGCGATCAATAATATCCAGGCTTTTGACAATTTTTGCCAGCGCGCTTTTTCTTATTTGAATATCCGCGAAATTTTTTAACGTAGTGTCTCCCGCCTGCAGGCTATCATAAGAATTAAAAGACTGCCTGTAATTTTTAAGGCTGTAATTAATTTCCGCCATGTTCAGAAAGGCTTTATTTTTTAAAGACAGATTATTTTGGTTATAGACAGTGCTAGCTTTGTAAAAGGAAAGTGCCGAGGTGGTATCAGGTTTTAACATGGCAATCTCAGCGGCAGAAAAATAAATGATATCGCGATACGGCTGAAATTTGTCTTTATGAGCCATGTGTAGTAATCGCTCAATACTTTTATCCATTGCTGCGCGGTCGTGGCTTTTAAGCATTTTAGCTTCGTTCAGATTGGCATAAATATCCATCAAAGGATCCGTAGTATGTCTTATCGCGTTATTATAATAATTAGAAGCGGTATCCTGGTTGCCGGTCATTTCATAAAGCTGGCCAAGCAAAAATTCACGACGCGCCTGGTCTTGCAAATCCAAAGAATTTGGAATTGCATTTTGTATATAGACAATTGCGCTATCGTACATTTTTTGTTTAAAAAACCAATAACCCTGAACTTCCTGGAAATAAGGTTCTAAGCGTTCAGGAAATTGTGGATCATTTTTTAAAGTATTTATTAGTCCGGCTGCTTCGGGATAATCACCTAAATCAATAAGTGCGCGGACCTGCCATACTAACGCATCGTTTCTGCTGGGCGGTCGTGAAAAAACTTTTTCGACAACATTCCTGTCTTCTTTGCTTGAGATGCTCAGTGCATTGTTCGACGGATTTTCATTACTTCCCACCACCAACTGGTCGTCTTCTCCTTTCCTTTTTCGTGGAAAAAGATTATAATTGATAAACTGGAATGTCATCGACGCGGAATCAAAATCTTTTCTCAGGTAATATGCCTCACCAATTAGAAGATAAAAATTATCAACCCAATTGGTACGAAGATCATGAAGTAATATGCCTGCCGTTGACGTTAGAATTACAGAGTCCAGTTGCGTCTTTTGAGCTGCTGTATTATCTAAGGAATAACTGTAATAGGATAGTAATTGGGAATAGTCATCTACAGATGCCATTCTTGCCGACGCTATTACAGAATTAATTTTGTTATTGGCGTTAAAAAAATAATTATAGTGGCTGGTTGTGTTTTGAACAAACCTGCTGGGTAGCCTAAGCTTTTTATCCTGCGGTTTTTCAGAGCGAAGGGGTTTATCTTTGTATTCTTTCGGTTTGTCTTTTTGAAGGTCAAAAGTGATTTTGCCCAATTGAGCATGGACATCCGGTAAAAAGAAAAAGAACAGCAATAAAAAAGTTACCAACTTAATGATCCGGCTTTTCATTAATATTTTTAATTTGTATAGAATAAGAATTAGCAAAAAAAGTTCATTTACTGTAAGAACTCATTTTTTGCAAAATTATTTTAAAAATACGGTTATTTTAAGCTAATATG
>JBDTHD010000039.1:0-3189 GCA_039937075.1 Ginsengibacter sp.
AAATCGTAATTTCAGGATCAATGAAAGGAATTGAAGAAGCTTGCTTTTTATTAAAAGAAGCAGGAGCCAAACGCGCGCTGATTCTTCCGGTTGGTGGTGCTTTTCATTCGCCGTTAATGCAACCCGCGAAAGAAGAATTATCAGAAGCCATTGAAAAGACAAGATTTAATATTCCTTTCTGCCCGGTTTATCAAAATGTAGTTGCCAAAGCGGTAACCGACCCGGCAGAAATAAAATCAAATC
This sequence comes from Ginsengibacter sp., assembly GCA_039937075.1. Lineage (GTDB taxonomy): Bacteria > Bacteroidota > Bacteroidia > Chitinophagales > Chitinophagaceae > Ginsengibacter. Next base: position 244 of record JBDTHD010000039.1, read on the forward strand.
TTATCGCGCAATTAACTGGTCCCGTAAAATGGACACAAACCATCGAACAAATGATTAGCGATGGCGCAACAGAATTTACAGAATGTGGGCCGGGAAAGGTTTTGCAGGGATTAATCTCCAAGATTAACAGGGAAGTGCAAGTGAACGGAATTGGGTAATTCAGTAGGATTACTATTGAAACTGCAAAATAAAAAACAGCAATATTTATTTGTTTACTATCGAATTTATTATCCTTCATATTTTTTTAAAATAGAATTAACTTCATTGGATAAATCAAAAAAATTGCCATGAAGTATATCTTCTTCTTTTTACTGATGACCTTAAATAAAGTATCTTTTTCTCAAATAAAATATCCTGAAACAAAAAAAGTTGACCAGGAAGATAATTATTTCGGGACCATTGTTAAAGACCCTTATCGTTGGTTGGAAGACGACAATAGCGCTGAAACCAAAGCTTGGGTAAAAGCCGAAAATAATGTCACTGAAGATTATTTATCCAGGATTCCTTTTCGTGAAAAAGTAAAAGAGAAGTTGAAACAAATGTGGAATTATACCAAGTATGGTTCGCCATTTAAGGAAGGTGATTTCTATTATTTTTATAAAAATGACGGTTTACAAAACCAGTCTGTATTGTACCGCCAGAAAGGATTAGAAGCACAGGCTGAAGTTTTTATTGACCCCAATAAAATGAGCAGCGATGGCACGGCTTCAATAAGTTCTCCATCCTTTAGCAAAAACAATAAATATGCAGTATATCTTGAAGCACAGGCGGGAAGCGATTGGGAAATCGCCCATGTGATGAATGTGTCAGACAAAAGCCTTTTGAAAGATGAATTGCATTTTATAAAATTCAGCGGTATTTCATGGAAAGGAGATGATGGCTTTTATTATAGTCGTTATCCGCAAACTGATGATGAAGAAAAACTCACTCAGCAAAACCAACATCATAAAGTGTATTATCACAAAATGGGAACGTCCCAAATTGATGACAAACTGATATATGAAGACACAGCGCATCCTTTACGGATAATAGGGGCAGAACTTACAGAAGATGAACACTTTTTAATTGTAACCAAAAGTGATGGCACCAGTGGATCAGAAATTTGGGTGAAAGACATGAAAAATACTTCTGCGAAAAATGATTTCGTTTTAATTGTAAAAGGATTTGATACCGAATCCAACACGATAGATAATGATGGCGATAAAATTTTGATTCGTACCAATGCAGACGCTCCTAATTATAAAGTCGTATTGATTGACCCAAAAAATCCGTCAAAAGAAAATTGGGAAACAGTGATTCCGGAAAGAAAAGAATTGTTGGAATCTGTTGGAACAGCAGGTGGCAAATTATTTCTTACCTATTTGCAGGATGCGTCAAGCAGAGTTTATCAAACTAATTATAAAGGATATTTTGCAAAACAAATTCAATTACCGGGAATCGGTACTGCAAGTGGGTTTTCGGCACATAAAAATGAAAAGCAACTTTTTTATTCTTACACTTCATTTAATTATCCGGCTGCCACATTCAGGTATGATATTGAAACCAATAAATCAACCTTATTCCGCAAAAGTGAAGCAAAAGTAGATGCAGATAATTACCAGACTTTGCAATCTTTTTGCATCAGCAAAGACGGCACCAAAGTTCCCATGTTTATCACCTATAAAAAAGGATTAAAACTGGACGGAAACAATCCTGTTTTATTGTATGGTTATGGCGGATTTAATATCCCGATGACTCCGGGATTTTCTATTTCCAATGCATTTTTCCTTGACGAGGGCGGTGTATTTGTAGAAGTAAATCTAAGAGGCGGAAGTGAGTATGGAGAAGCTTGGCACAAAGCAGGAATGTTGCAAAACAAACAAAATGTTTTCGATGATTTTATCGCGGCAGCGCAGTTTTTAATCGATAAAAAATATACCAATCCTTCCAAATTGGCGATGCGTGGAGGCAGCAATGGCGGTTTACTTATCGGCGCTGTGATGACTCAACGTCCGGAACTTTTTAAAGTAGCCATTCCGCAGGTAGGCGTTATGGACATGTTGCGTTATCAGAAATTTACAATCGGCTGGGCGTGGGCTACGGAATATGGAAGGAGCGATAATAAAGAAGATTTTGAAAATCTCATTAAATATTCTCCTTTGCAAAATTTAAAACCCGGTGTAAAGTATCCTGCTACTTTAGTTACGACAGCCGATCATGATGACAGGGTAGTTCCTGCGCACAGTTTTAAATTTGCAGCTACTTTGCAGGCGGACAATGGCGGAACCAATCCAACATTGATTCGCATAGAAACCAAAGCCGGCCACGGGGGCGGAAAACCAACCGACAAACAAATTGACGAGGCCGCCGATATCTGGAGTTTTGTGATGTATAATTTGGGAATGGATTTTAAGTGAATAATTAATTCAAAAGCAAATTTTCTCTTAAACACAAAAAATAGTATTTTTAATTAAAGAATAGCAATGGATACCATAATTGAAAATAAAAAGTTATCTAATCTCCAGTTGGAGCTTTTAAAAAGCCTTAGGTATATAGCATCTGAAAAGCAAATAAAAGATGTCAGATCATTGCTTCGGCTTTACTTTGCTCAACAATTAGATACAACTATTGAAAAAGTTGAAACTGAAAAAGAATACACTGCGGAAATATATGATAGCTGGTTGAAAAAGTCTTTTAAGAACTCTTCTAAAATATGAAAGTTGTTATCGACACTAATTGTATTTTAAGTTGCATTGGAAAAAAATCAACTTACAGAAATGTGTTTGATGGTTTTCTTCAAAACAGATTTACTCTTTGTGTTAATAATGAAATTCAATTAGAATATGAAGAAACATTCGATAGATTTTGGGGCAACGAAGTAACCTACAATTTATTAGGCTTGTTTGAAATGAGTGATAATTTTGAGCAAATTGAGATTTCTTTCAGGTTTGGATTAATTGAAAAAGA
>JBDTHD010000040.1:0-9121 GCA_039937075.1 Ginsengibacter sp.
GAGATTTCGGAATTGATTTTGAAGTTATGGCCACAACGGGCGTAGTAGCCATTATTCAAGGAAAAAACCCGGAGAAAAAAGTGATTGCCTTGCGCGCGGATATGGATGCATTACCAATAACAGAAAAAAATGACGTTGATTATCATTCAAAAAATGAAGGCGTAATGCACGCCTGCGGACACGATGTGCACACTACTTGCCTTCTTGGTGCGGCTAAGATTTTGAATGAATTAAACGAAGATTGGGAAGGAACCATAAAATTAATTTTTCAACCCGGAGAAGAAAAAAATCCTGGCGGCGCCAGCCTGATGATTAAAGAAGGTGTTCTTGAAAATCCAAAGCCGGATTCCATTTTGGGTTTACATGTTCATCCTAGCCTCGAAGTAGGAAAATTAAGTTTCAGAGGCGGAATGGTAATGGCAAGCGCCGATGAAATTTATGTTACGGTAAAAGGAAAGGGCGGCCATGCAGCAGCTCCGGATCTTACTTCAGATACGATTCTTGCGGCATCCCAATTGGTAGTAAACCTTCAACAGGTGGTAAGTCGTTTCAACAATCCTTTTAACCCTTCCGTTCTTTCCATTACTTCTTTCCAGGGAGGAAATACTACCAATGTGATTCCTTCGGAAGTAAATCTGATGGGCACATTCAGGGCTATGAACGAAGAGTGGAGATTTAAGGCGCATGAGCTGATAAAAAACATTTGCCGAAAAACTGCAGAAATTTCAGGTGTGGAAATTGATGTCAAAATAGATGTTGGATATCCATTTGTTATTAATAACAGGGAACTAACGGAGATGGCTAAACGAAAAGCGGAGGAATTTGCGGGATCAGAAAATGTAGAGGAAACTGAAATGAGAATGGGTGCGGAAGATTTTGCTTTTTATTCTCATTTAATACCAGCCTGCTTTTTCAGGTTAGGAGTCGGCAATGTAAAAAATAATATTACTTCCGGCGTTCATACGCCAACTTTTAATATTGACGAGCGCGCTATTGAAAACGGAATGGGTATCATGGCGTGGCTCGCCGTATCCTTATAGTGAATTTGTTATTGGCTAATTTAATATTTAGAATTTCAACTAAACCTTCTAAACCGCTGTGAGTGTTTGATTTTTGGATGAGCATGATTACCAAACCATTGATACAATGCCTATCTTTACTTTTAAATAAAATCACGATGGCCTTGCAGCCGCGGTTTAATAAATTACTATGAGGAAAAATATCCGAAAGCAGGAAGCGCTCGATTATCACTCAAAGGGAAGACCTGGAAAAATAGAGGTAATTCCTACTAAATCAACAAAAACACAAAGAGATCTTTCATTAGCTTATTCACCGGGAGTGGCTGTTCCATGTTTGGAAATAGAAGAAAATCCTGAAACTGCGTATTTATATACAGCGAAAGGAAATTTGGTTGGAGTTATTAGTAATGGTTCCGCAGTGTTGGGCTTGGGCAATATCGGTGCGCTGGCCGGCAAGCCAGTGATGGAAGGAAAAGGAGTTTTATTTAAAATTTTTGCCGATATAGATGTTTTCGATATCGAGATCAATGAATCCGATCCTGAGAAATTTGTGGAAATAGTCGCGGCTTTGGAACCTACTTTCGGAGGCATCAATCTTGAAGACATTAAAGCGCCTGAATGCTTTTACATAGAACAGGAACTAAAAAAACGCCTTAATATTCCGGTAATGCATGACGACCAGCATGGAACTGCGATCATCAGTGCTGCCGCACTAATAAATGCGTTGGAAATTCAAAAAAAGAAAATCGGTAAAGTAAAATTTGTGGTGAATGGTGCCGGCGCTGCGGCGATGGCTTGTGTACAATTGTATGTGGCGCTCGGTGCGAATCCGGAAAATTTTGTCATGTTCGATAAAACGGGTGTTCTTTATGCGGGCCGCGACGGTTTGGGCGAAATGAAGCAGAAATACGCAACCAGTAAAGATCCTGATCTTACGCTGGAGAAGGCGATGAAAGATGCGGACGTTTTTATCGGCTTAAGCGTTGGAGATGTTATTTCTACAGAGATGATTAAAAGCATGGCAAAAAATCCAATTGTTTTTGCCATGGCCAATCCTGATCCGGAAATCACTTACGATAAAGCAACTGCCGCCCGGAAAGATGTAATAATGGCGACAGGACGTAGCGATTATCCCAACCAGGTCAATAATGTTTTAGGATTTCCTTATATTTTCAGAGGCGCGCTTGACGTGAGAGCGACACAAATTAATGAAGCCATGAAACTTGCCGCAGTAAAGGCTTTAGCAGAGCTGGCCCGCTTGCCGGTGCCGGATTTGGTTAATATGGCTTATAATGAAAAAAATATTCTTTTTGGACCAAATTATATTATTCCCAAACCGCTGGATAACAGGTTACTGATGCATGTAGCGCCGGCAGTTGCCAGAGCAGCAATAGAAAGTGGCGTTGCAAAACACCCAATTACTGACTGGGAATCTTATTCTCAAAAGCTGAATGAAAGATTGGGAATTGACAATCATTTATTGAGAATGATCGGTGCAAAGGCACGAAAAAATCCAAAAAAAGTGGTTTTTGCAGATGCTGAAAACCAGAAAGTTTTAAAAACTGCGCAATTGGTGCTGGACGAAGGAGTAGCTTTTCCGATTCTTATTGGAGACAAAGAAAAGATAGAAGCCATAGCTGAGGCGGCCGGAATAGACATTTCAGAAATGCAAATCATTGATCCAAAAAACAACAACACGCACGATAAGCGAATGGAATACGGAGAATTGTTTTTTGCTAAACGCCAGCGAAAAGGATTCAATGCTTACGAGGCTAAAAAAATAATGAAAGACAGGAATTATTTTGGATGCATGATGGTGGAAACCGGCGAAGCAGATGCAATGATATCAGGACTTTCTAAAAATTATCCTGATACGATTCGTCCTGCGTTGCAGGTAATAGGGATGGAAAAAGGTTCTAAAAGTGTCGCGGGAATGTATATTATGATGACCAAAAAAGGCCCTTTGTTTTTAGCTGACACCACGGTAAATTTTAACCCAACCGCAGAAGAGTTGGCCAACATTGCCATAATGGTTGCCAAAGAAGTGAGGAATTTCGGAATTGTTCCTAATGTGGCAATGCTTAGTTATTCAAATTTTGGCAGCAGTAATTCGCCGGAGGCAAAATTGGTATCCAAAGCCCGTGATATTGTAAAACAGATTGAACCAGATTTAGTGATTGATGGAGAAATGCAGGCAAACGTAGCTTTTAATAAAGAAATCTTAAGGGAGAATTATTCTTTTAGCGAGCTGGTAGATAAAGACGTGAACGTATTGATTTTCCCAAATCTTGCCTCCGGCAACGTCACGTATAATATTTTGCAGGAGGTGGTTGGATACGAAACCATTGGACCAGTCTTATTAGGCCTGAATAAGCCGGTTCATATTCTTCAGTTGGGAAGCCATGTCCGCAGCATTTACAATATGGTGCTCATTGCGGTCGTGGATGCGCAAATGAAATGTACTAAAGAAAAAGCCGAAAATGAAAAGGCCGTTGGAAAATGGCGAAAATCGAAAAAAACAGAAAGCGAATCAAACTAATTTTTACGTAACAGATGAAAATATTTACTACCCTTGGAGCCTATCTCTTAATGTTGAAAGGGATGTTCAGCAAACCTGAAAATGCTAAAATGTATTGGAAGGAACTGATGCATCAATCAGTTGAAATTGGTATGGGCTCTTTATGGATAGTAACGGTCATATCTTTTTTTATGGGTGCGGTTAGCGCTGTTCAAACGGCTTATCAGCTTACAAGTCCCGTAATTCAAAAAGAAACAATAGCCCAGGTAGTTCGAGACACGGTTATTCTTGAATTTGCCCCTACATTGGTTTGTATTGTTTTAGCAGGCGTGGTCGGAAGCAAAATTGCGGGCGAGCTGGGAAACATGCGGGTAAGCGAGCAAATTGATGCGTTGGAAATTATGGGTATTAACACAAAATCTTACCTGGTAGCGCCTAAAATTTTAGGAGCGATTATTACGATTCCTTTGTTGGTGATTCTGGCGATGGTATTAGGTATTTACGGTGGCAGATTGGCCAGCACTTTGGGTGGCATCTTATCCCCCGAAACGTATGATCGCGGTTTATTAATGGGCTTTAAGGCAAAAAATGTTTGGTTTGCTTTGGTAAAAGGGTACACATTTGCCTTTATTATCGGCAGTGTTTCTTCTTTCTATGGCTATAATGTAAAAGGGGGTTCATTGGAAATAGGAAGAGCCAGCACCACAGCAGTGATTACCAGTTGCATCCTTATTTTATTTGCAGATTACATTCTTGCATTTTTTATCTTATAAAAAGATTTCAAAAAATGTAAGTCAATTTGATTATAATTTCACAGGCAAATCATCCTAAGAAAATCGTTCTTCAACAGACCTGAATATGATAGAAATAAAAAATGTTTACAAATCGTTTGACGACAAAGAAATTCTTAAAGATATAAGCGCCGTCATGCAAACCGGTATGACGAATCTTATCATTGGAACGAGTGGCAGTGGTAAAACCGTTTTACAAAAATGTATGGTAGGTTTATTGGAAGTAGATAAAGGAGAGATTATATTTGATGGAGAAAATTTAACCAACATGCATCAGGAAGAGCGTAAAGAATTGCGCCAGCAAATAGGAATGCTCTTCCAGGGTTCGGCACTTTTCGACAGCATGACCGTTGAACAAAATGTAAGATTTCCCCTGGACATGTTTACCAAATGGAATCGTCAAAAAAAACTTGAACGCGTAAATGATGTGCTAAAAAGAGTGGAGTTGGAAGGAAACAATAAAAAATATCCCGCAGAACTAAGCGGTGGAATGAAAAAAAGAGTTGGCATAGCGAGAGCGATCGTTCACAAGCCAAAATATTTATTTTGTGATGAACCCAACTCGGGGCTTGATCCTCAAACTTCTATGGTTATTGATAAATTAATTTATGAGATTACCAAAGAAAGCAATATCACTACCATTATTAATACACATGACATGAACAGCGTAATGGAAATCGGCGAAAATATTCTTTATTTATATCGTGGAATAAAACAATGGGAAGGGACGAATAAAGATATTATTTTCAATAAAGACAAAAAGCTGAATGAATTTATTTTTGCGTCTGACTTTTTAAGAGATGCAAAAGATATGCGCGTTCTTGAAGAAAAAGGAATTATAGATAACGACAGGGATATGGAGCAGATATTAAAAGACGGAGGCGAAAGTCTTTTGATGGACGATAGTAATAAAACAGAATAGAAAATTTTATTCCTATACAGTAAACGAATAAATACAGTAAATTTTAATTCCAGTTTAAAACCAAACGCAAATTAGCATCCTTCCAATTTCCATAAATTTTATTCAAACAAACCTTTATTTAAAAGCTGCAAAGTTTTTTCTTTATGTTCATGAGACACCAGGATTGAAATATTGTGCTGGCTTCCACCAAAACTTACCATCCGCACAGGTATTTCAGTTAAGCTGTCGAACACTTTAGCTAAAAGATTTTCAGTTTTTGAAATGTGATATCCAACAATCGAAACGATGCTCTGATCTTTATCAATCTCAATATTACCATACATTTCAAGCTCTCTTAAAATCTCTTTTAAATTAGCATCGTTATCAATAGTGAGAGAAACGGCTACTTCAGAAGTGGTCACCATGTCGATAGACGTTTCATACTTTTCAAAAATCTCAAATATTTTTCTTAAAAACCCATAAGCCAGCAGCATGCGGCTGCTTTTTATTTTTATCGCTGTTATAAAATCTTTTGCAGCAATAGCTTTTACGCCTTCCGAATCTGAATCTCTTTCAATCAAGGTGCCAGCGGCTTCAGGTTCCATCGTATTCAGCAGCCTTACCGGGAAATTAAAATATTGGGCGGGCCAGATACTCGCGGGATGTAAAATTTTAGCGCCGAAATAAGCCAATTCAGCGGCTTCATCAAAGCACAAATGTTTTATGGCTTTCGTGTTTTTTACAATCCGCGGATCGTTATTGTGCATTCCGCTGATGTCGGTCCATATTTCGCAAACTGAAGCATCAACAGCAGCTGCGATCAACGAAGCGCTGTAATCGCTTCCTCCGCGTTTTAAGTTGTCAATTTCCCCTTTTGAATTGCGGCAAATATATCCTTGTGTTACAAAAAGTTTCGTGTCTTCGTGCGCTTCCAAAGTAGCAAATAATTTTTCTCTTATAGTTGCTACCTGAGGTTCGCCACTGGCATCAATGCTCATAAAATCAAGCGCAGCAAGCCATGCATGAGAAATTTGTTGTTCTTTTAAATAAATGCTGAAAAGTTTAGTGCTTAATAATTCGCCTTGTGCAAGAATATCTTTGTTCAACGCTTCACTGTAAGAAATTTTTAAAATGATATTTAAAAATTCAAAATGCTCCGACAGGACATTTCTTGCTTTTTGGAAATAATCTTCATTTTTTAAAAGGTCAACTATAAAAGCCTGGTAATGGTTTTCCAGGGCGTCAATGCGTTTTTTTGCTTCTTCGCGGTCACCTGCAGCGAGGGACAAACTTATTTCAGTGAGTGCATTAGTAGTGCCGCTTAATGCGCTCAGAACAATGATTTTTGGTTCATCATCTTTTGTGATCAGTTTTCTGATTTCGGCCATTCTTTCTGGCTTCCCAACACTCGTTCCACCAAATTTCATTATTTTCATAACTGTAACCCTCGCAGGATTTTTTTAATTTAAAATAAAAAACGCGTGCAAAATTATTTTATATAAAAAAACTTTCCAAAAAGAATACTAAAGAAGTTTTGAATAAACAGGATTGAGATTTTTTAATTTTTGATTCTAATATTTAGATTTTAGATTTGCCCGTTAGGCGAATTAATTTAATAATTGAAATAACGAATAAATAAATGGGAAGAATATTTGAAGTAAGAAAGGCAACCATGTTTGCCCGTTGGGATAAAATGGCCAAACAATTTACCCGCATTGGGAAAGAAATTGATATAGCGGTAAAACAAGGCGGCGCGGATCCTGATAACAATTCATCGCTGCGCAGGTGTATTATAAATGCGAAGGCCGTAAACATGCCAAAAGACCGTGTAGATGCGGCTATCAAGCGCGCGATGGGAAAAGACAAAACTGATTATCACGAAGAAGTGTATGAAGGCTATGCACCACATGGTGTTGCGCTTTTAGTAGAAACCGCAACTGATAATCCAACAAGAACAGTTGCCAATGTAAGAATGCATTTTAATAAATCCAGCGGGTCGTTAGGTACCAGCGGAAGTGTTTCTTTCCTCTTTAATCACATGGGAGAATTTAAAATAAAAAGTGGAAATCTCGATATTGAAGAATTGGAGTTGGAATTAATCGATTATGGGCTTGAAGAAATAGGAGAAGACAGCGAAGGGAACATAATTATCCGCACTCCATTTGTTGAATTTGGCAATATGAGCAAGGCTTTGGAAGAAAAAAAGATTGACGTTATAACAGCCGAACTTACACGAATTCCTACTACAACGGTTGATCTTTCTGAAGAAGATGCAGAGGAAGTTTTAAAATTAGCAGACAACCTGGAGCAGGACGAAGATGTGCAAAAAGTGTATCACAATCTGAGATAAACAGCAAAATAAAAATTCACAATATTTGTTGGTTTACTGTATTTATAAAACCCTGCCGGTTCGCAGGGTTTTTACTTTCCATAACAGGCTTATATTTGCAATCCAATAATTTTAAACCAATAATTACAAGAGGATGTACAGAACAAAAACATGTGGCGAATTAAGAATAACTGACGCTCAAAAAGAAGTTACGCTCGCCGGATGGGTGCAAACTATTCGCAAATTTGGAAGTATTACTTTCATCGATTTGCGTGACCGTTACGGAATTACGCAATTACTTTTTAATGAAAAACTCACTGAACAACTGGACAAAAATCCTTTAGGAAGAGAATTTGTGGTCCAAGTGAAAGGAAGCGTTTCTGAAAGAAGTAATAAAAATAAAAATATTCCTACAGGCGATGTGGAAATTTTAGTTTCTGAATTTAAAGTGTTGAATAAATCTGCTGTTCCGCCATTTACCATACAGGACGATACGGATGGCGGTGATGACATTCGAATGAAATATCGCTTTTTGGATTTGAGAAGAAACGCGGTGAAAAAAAATATTGAATTGCGTTATGCGGTTAATCGTGCAACAAGAGAATATTTACATGAAAACGGATTTATTGATATTGAAACGCCTTTTTTAATTAAATCAACACCTGAAGGCGCGAGGGATTTTGTGGTTCCGAGCCGCATGAATGCCGGAGAATTTTATGCATTGCCTCAATCGCCACAAACTTTTAAGCAATTGTTGATGGTAAGTGGTTACGACCGTTATTATCAAATCGTAAAATGTTTTCGTGATGAAGATTTGCGTGCCGACAGGCAGCCGGAATTTACACAGATAGATTGCGAAATGTCTTTTGTAGAACAGGAAGATATTTTGCAAACGTTTGAAGGATTGATAAAATCTATTTTCAAAGAAGTTAAGAATATTGATTATTCAGAAAAGATGGAAAGAATGAGTTGGGAAGATGCAATGTGGAATTATGGAAATGACAAACCCGACATTCGTTTTGAAATGAAAGTAGCCAACCTAAAAGTGGAAGGAAAAAATCATTTTGAAGAATTGAACCATACAGAATTTCCCGTTTTTAAAAATGCGGAAACGGTTGTGGCAATAAGCGTTCCGGGCAGCAGCGATTATTCAAGAAAACAAACCGATGAACTGACTGAATGGGTAAAGCGTCCGCAAATAGGAATGGGCGGCTTGGCTTTCATCAAATGCAATTCAGATGGAACTTCAAAAAGCAGCTTTGATAAATTTTTCAATGCAGAACAATTAAAATCTTTCGTAGAATTTTCAAAAGCCAATCCGGGTGACCTCATTTTGATTTTAGCAGGAAGAGAAGACCGCACGAGAAAAGCCATTAGTGATTTGCGTTTATACATGGCCGATAGATTGGGTTTGCGCAATGCCGATGAATTTAAATTATTGTGGGTTACTGATTTTCCTTTGTTTGAATATGATGAAGAAGGAAATCGCTGGGTAGCGCGCCATCACCCGTTTACATCGCCAAAGCCGGAAGACATTTCAGTGATGATTAACAACAATCCGTT
>JBDTHD010000041.1:0-5859 GCA_039937075.1 Ginsengibacter sp.
GCTTCATCCATCAAATTTTCCGTTTCATTTTTGGTAATAAGAACGATAGGAATTTGAGATTTAATTTCTTTTATCTTTTGTAAAGTTTCAAGGCCAGAGATACCCGGCATACTTTCATCAAGAAGCACCACATCTACAATATTTTCTTTCACATAATCAATTGCGTCATGTCCATTGCTTAATGATTTTACATCGTATCCTTTGGTATCCAGAAACATTATCTGCGATTTCAGACTTTCCATTTCATCATCTACCCATAAAATTTTTGCTTTATTCATTTTATTTTTATTTTTCCTGACTCTTCTGATTAATCGAATTTTCGTTTGCGTTCATTACAAATGTAATTTATTCCCCTCCCAAAATTTATCTTTGCCGGTAACGCAAATGTTTTTAACAATTCCGAAGAAATGCCTTTTAGAAAAATAATAAACGACCCGGTTTATGGCTTTATAACGATCGATGATGAACTTATCTACAAGGTAATTTCTCATCCTTATTATCAAAGGTTACGCAGGATTCATCAAATGGCTTTCGCGGAGTTGGTTTACCCGGGTGCGGTTCATTCTCGTCTTCATCATTCTTTAGGCGCCTATCATTTAATTTGCAATGCGCTTCACGAACTTAAAAGTAAGGGCGTTTTAATTTCCGGTGAAGAAGAACAGGCTGCAAAAATTGCCGTTCTTTTGCATGATATTGGCCACGGGCCTTACTCTCATGCGCTTGAAAACGTTTTGATAAAGGAAGTAAGTCACGAAACCATTTCTTTATTGCTGATGAAAAAAATGAATAAGGAATTTGGTGGAAAATTGAAATTGTCCATTGATATTTTTACCAATAATTATTCGAAAAATTTTCTTCATCAATTAATAAGTGGCCAGCTTGATGTTGACCGGATGGATTATTTGATTCGCGATAGTTTTTTTACGGGAGTTACAGAAGGTGTTATTGGTTACGACCGCATTATTAAAATGCTAACGGTACATGAAGGCGAACTGATGATTGAAGAAAAAGGAATTTATTCTATTGAAAAATTTTTGGTTTCGAGAAGGTTTATGTATTGGCAGGTTTACTTGCATAAAACTGTTTTAGGTGCAGAAAAAATGTTGGTAAAAATTATAGAACGCGCCCGGGAAATTAGAGCAGATTCGCCCTCAGAAGTTTTTAATATTTTTTTGAACAAGAAATTTAAAGGTGATGAAATAGAAAATTATCTTGAAGACTTCTGCGCTCTGGATGATTATGATATTTTATTTTCGATCAAGTCGTGGATTCATCATCCCGATCTTATTTTAGCAGTGCTTTGTAAAAGCCTTATCAACCGGCAATTGCTAAAAGTAAAATATTCGCCTCAGCCAATATCAAAAAAAACGTTCGAAGAAAAAATAAGTTTAGCGGCAAAATATTTAAACCTTAGCCAAAAAGAAGCGTCCTATTTTGTTTTTACGGGCGAGAGTGAAATAAAGACTTACAATCACAAAATAGAACACATCAATATTTTATTCAAGGACGGAACGGTTAAGGATATTTCTGAAGTAGATAATGCGCTTATCAATCAAAGTTTATCAGGCACGGTAAAAAAATTTTACATTTGTTTTATAGACATGGAATTCACATTATAGTTTATTTTTGATTTTTTTAAAAAAATACGAAAGGCCGATGCAGTTTACAGCAAAAAAAATAGCTGAATTAATTAATGGAACGATCGAAGGAGATCCTGAAGTGGCGGTTTCGTCTTTTGGAAAATTGGAAGAAGCTACTGAAGGGCAGCTTGCTTTTTTCGCCAATCCAAAATATGAAGAATTCTTATACTCTACAAATGCTTCAATTATTATTGTTAATACGTCTTTAGAATTAGAGAAAAAATTAAATGCTACCCTCATTCGTGTGCAGGATGCCTATTCGTCTTTTGCTGTTATTTTAACTGCTTATTCTGAATTGGCGAAAGCTAATCTTACCGGCATACAAGAACCATCCTATATTTCTTCGGCAGTTACAATGGGAGAAAATGTTTTTATTGGAGCATTTACTTATATCGGAAAAGATGTAAAAATCGGCAATAATGTCAAGATTTATCCGCAAGTGTTTTTGGGTGATAAAGTAGCAATTGGCGATAATAGTATTTTATATCCGGGAGTTAAAATTCATCATGATTGTGAGATTGGCAAAAATGTGTGCATCCATGCAGGCTGCGTTATTGGAGGGGACGGGTTTGGTTACGCTCCGCAAAAAGATGGAAGTTTTGCAAAAGTCCCACAGATAGGAAATGTAGTTATTGAAGATAACGTGGAAATAGGCGCCAACACTACCATTGACAGGTCAACCATTGGTTCAACTATTATCAAATCGGGTGCTAAGCTGGATAATCTTATCCAGATTGCGCATAATGTGGAAATAGGAATGAACACCGTTATTGCGGCTCAATCAGGAGTGAGTGGCAGCACAAAAATTGGTAATAATGTAATGATTGGCGGTCAGGCAGGAATTGTCGGCCATATTCAAATTGCGGACGGAAGTAAAATAAATGCCCAAAGCGGCGTTGGGAAATCAATAAAAAAACCGAACACGGCTGTTACAGGTTCGCCTGCCTATGATTACAGCCACGCACTTCGTAGCCAGATACTTACCAGGAATCTCCCTGAATTGGAGAAAAGAATTAAAAATCTCGAAGAAACTATTGAGATGCTAAAAAAAGAAAATATAGCCGAATAAACAAACTCCCAGATTTAACATCTTGATGATGTTTTAATTTATATCATATAGATAAATTAAAGAATTTCTTTTCATACTTTCGTGCCCATGGAGCAACCGTTCAATTCAAAGGAGATTTATTTCCAGCATACCCTAAAACAAGACGTTACTATTTCTGGCGCGGGAATCCATACCGGTCAATCAGTTACCATCAATATTAAACCCGCTGAACCGAATACTGGTATTAACTTCCAGAGAATTGACCTTCCTGGAAAACCTATTGTGAAAGCTGATGTTGATAATGTTATTGAAACCAATAGAAGTACTACGATAGAGGCCAACGGAGCAAAAATAGGCACCATAGAACACCTGATGGCTTCATTGATGGGAATGCAAATTGATAATGCGCTTATAGAAATTAATGGGGACGAGGTTCCAATCCTGGATGGCAGTTCGCAGGTGTTTATTGATCATCTCTCCAAAGCCGGAATTCAGAAACAAAATGCGGAAAAAATATACTATAAAATACAGCACAATATTACTTTTATTGACGAAGCAAAAAAGGTAGAAATGGTGGCTTTGCCGTACAATGGTTACCGGATAAATGCATTAATAGATTTTAATTCCCCGGTCTTAGGAACACAGCACGCATCTCTTAATAACATAAGTAATTTTAATGAACAAGTAGCTCCAAGCCGTACGTTTTGTTTTTTTCACGAATTGGAACAGTTAATTGCGAACGATCTTATTAAAGGCGGAGATATTAATAATGCAATTGTAGTGGTGGATAAACCGGTGGATGACGAGCAGGTAAAAAGAATTTCAAAAGTTTTTCATAAAGATGATGTAAAAGTTAGTGAAGCTGGAATTTTGAATAATCTTACCCTTCGTTTTCCAAATGAGCCCGCGCGTCATAAATTGCTGGATGTCGTTGGTGACCTGGCTTTAGTAGGTTATCCGTTTAAAGCGCATATTATTGCTAACCGCCCCGGCCATTCATCAAATATTCAATTTGCCAAAAAAATTAAGGAGCATATTAAAAAATATAAATACAGGCAGGATATTCCGAAATATGATCCAAACATTCCCCCGATTTTAGATATCCATGATATTGAAAAAACATTGCCGCATCGTTACCCTTTTCTGATGGTTGATAAGATTATTGAACTTTCTGCAACACATGTGGTGGCTATAAAAAATGTAACCTACAACGAACCTTTTTTCCAGGGCCATTTTCCCGGAAATTCAGTAATGCCAGGAGTTTTGTTGGCTGAAGCGCTTGCACAAACCGGCGGCTTCATAGCCATACCGCAAAATTCAAAAGATAAATATGATACCTATTTTCTTAAAATAGACAATTGTAAATTTAAACAAAAAGTAGTTCCGGGCGATACGTTGATTTTAAAAATGGAACTGTTACATCCTATCAGGCGCGGTATTTGCGAAATGAAAGGCACTGTTTATGTAGGTGACAAAGTAGTAACAGAAGCTGTGCTAATTGCTCAAATAGTTAAACGCCCCAATCCCGTAATATGATAAGCCCACTTGCACATATCCATCCAAATGCAAATTTAGGTAAGGATGTTATTGTTGACCCTTTTGCCGTAATTCAGGATGATGTAACAATAGGCGACGGAACACATGTAATGTCTCATGTGGTTATAATGAAGAAAGTCGTTATTGGTAAATTCTGCAAGATATTTCCAGGCGCCGTGATTGGTGCCATTCCCCAGGATCTTAAATTTGATGGTGAAGAAACAATGGTTGAAATAGGCGATAATACAACCATCCGGGAATGCGTAACGATCAATCGCGGCACGAAAGATAAATGGAAAACAGCGATTGGAAGCCACTGCCTTCTGATGGCTTATTCTCATATTGCCCACGATTGTTTGTTGGGCGATCATGTAATAATTGCCAATTCAGTTCAGCTTGCCGGCCATGTGGAAATTGGCGACCATGCTATTATAGGCGGGATGGCAGCAGCGATTCAGTTTTCTAAAATTGGCGCACACACTTATATAGCCGGAGGCACAGAAATTATAAAAGATGTCCCTCCGTTTATAAAAGCAGGCCGATCTCCATTATCTTACGTAGGTGTAAATTCCGTAGGATTACAAAGGCGCGGTTTTACCTCTGACAGAATAAATAGCATCACGGAAATTTATCGAAATATCTATTTGCGCGGGTTAAACATTAGCCAGGCTACTCAAATCATCGAAAGAGAACTCCCTGATTCAGTAGAAAAAACTGAAATACTAAAATTTATTAAGGATAGTAAGCGTGGTATTTTAAAAGTTTCTTCCAAAGAAATATTGGATGAGAATTAACTTAATTAAACTCGGCAAGCGCTTCAATAGGGATTGGATTTTTCGTAACCTTGATTTTCAATTTGAGCAAGGAAAACATTACGCTATCACCGGCCCAAACGGTTCGGGCAAATCAACTCTTTTACAAATTATTTCCAGCGCTACAATATTCAATGAAGGAAAGATCAGTTATTTCGAAAATGACGAGCTATTTAATTCGGAAAAAATTTTTCAAAAAGTCTCATTTGCCGCTCCTTATCTCGATGTGGTAGAGGAGATGACGTTGACAGAATTCTTTTCTTTTCATCATAGTATGAAAGGCTGGCTTCCTGCTTTAAATACCGAAGAAATTATCCACCTCTCATCGCTGGAGGGCGCTGCCGATAAACAGATACGTTATTACAGTAGCGGCATGAAACAAAGAGTAAAACTGGCACAAGCTATTTTTAGTAATACACCAGTAATTCTATTAGATGAACCTCTTACCAATCTTGATGAAGAGGGAATTATTTTGTATCATAAATTGATTGAAAAATATTGCAAAAGCCGTTTAGTTATTGTCAGTAGCAACGATAAAAAAGAATATTCTTTTTGTGATGAAATAATTGATATCAGAAAGTACAAATGAGATTTTGATTTACAGTAAACCAAGAAAAAAGGGGAATTTTTATTTTCTTCGCAGCTAAATAATTCGAGTAACGAGCAGGAAATTACGGGGTTTTTATTGGATGGCGAAAGAATTTTTCCAGTAAACAAACAAATAGTACAAATTTGTATTTTACCCCAATGAATTAGACTATTATTTTTAAAAACGCAATCTTTTTTCCATTACAAAATGTGGAATAGAAACCTCGATGAATTC
>JBDTHD010000042.1:0-8648 GCA_039937075.1 Ginsengibacter sp.
CCTTCTTCCTGCGAATGCAAAAGCAAAACCGTATCGCCTACCTGGTATTTCATTTTTCAAAGATAGTTTTGTTTGAATTTTTAGCGAAGCCTTTTCTGAAAGAAGGAACCAGCATCGGAACTTTTAAAATATAAAGCCGATAATTTTCTCCAAATTCTTTTAGTAATTTTTTTTCTTCAAAAATAATTCCTACTAAAACGTACAGGGTTAATAGCAAGACCGCAATCAAATTGTTAAGCATTGGAAAAACAAAAAATAAGCCCCAAACAAAAATTACGGTTCCTGAATATAAAGGATGACGGACGTATCGGTGAATGCCACTTATTTTTAATTCAGCGGGAGGCGTCGGAGTAAAAACTGACCTGATTCCACTGAGCAGCATAAAATACTTTTTGATAGAAATCGTCATAATAATCAATCCCGGAAGGATGAGTAAAGCAAATGCAAAATATTTTATTAATAATGATTTTATAAGAATCGGACTATAAAAAGAATATTGGAAAACTAATAATAAACCCAAAGTGATAAATGCGAATAGACTATAGCTTAACCGATAATAACGAAAATATTTACCCATTTTATTTTTTAGAAATTCTTTTACTTCAGATGAAGCAAAAACACTGTGAATCACATAATAAGTAATCCAAAGCACGATCAATATCAAATGAGAAGTATTCAAAATTTTTTTTAAAAGGTAAGAAGATTTTGCCGGAGAAAAGACAATAAGCGGTTTTAAAATATCAGTAAAGCAACTTTTAACAGGGATTCTTGTTTTAGTAAAAAAGGATAAAAGTTCTTACAACGGATCTGCAAATTGCATCCCAGTAAGAGCACCACTTTTTACTCCTTTCTGCTGAACAAGGACTTTAAATTTATTTCCCATATCTATCAACAATTTTTGAATCTGCAAAATAGCATTCCTGTTTTTTTGCGGATCCTGCAATTCTAATTTTCTTAAATAGTTCATCAACCCAAGAGAACGAAGGAAATTAGCTTGCGTAGTAAATCCGGAAAACTGCAGCCCGTATTTTTTACCCCAATGGTTTAATGCTGAAAAATTTACATGAGCAGTAATGTCTTGCTTTCCAATGTCGTGATAAAAAGAAAAATTCACGTTGTGATTGTTATAACAGGCAAGCGTACCCGAATTTCTTTTTGGACTGTACAAGTCATCGGACGAAAATCCATAATCGATAGTAAGAACGAAACCGGAATTTAAATTAGTAGAAATTTCTTTTATCCATTCAATCGCCTGTAGATTTATTTCTGTGCCATAATTTTCCGGCAAATCAATATTTTGCTCTTTAAAATAGTTTTTTAAAATTTCATTTGCGGGTCGGAGCTCTTCAATAAATCCGCTATGATAATCGACAATGACTTCCATCAATTCGCTTTTCATTATAACTTTATGAACAGGGAAATTATCAAGGATTTCATTTGATAAAATACATCCATTTACCGGCGACAATTCACTTATAGAATGATGCCACGAAACTTTTTCCGTTAGTTTAAGTTTTTGTTCCTTTTGCATCGTTTCACTTTTTTCAATGATGCAATATTTGAATTCTTGATAAAGCGCCTGATTGCTTTTCAGGTAGTCGATAATATCCTCGCATAGCGCGCCAGTGCCAGCTCCGTATTCAACCAATGTGAAAGGTTTTTTATCAAGAAGAAGCCACATCTCCTCAATTTGTTTTCCAATCATTTCTCCAAACAGGGAACTTAAAACCGGGCTTGTATAGAAATCTCCTTCCTTACCAATCTTATTTTTTTCAGAGTTGTAATAACCGAGAGACGGATAATACAAAGCCATATCCATAAAATTCCGAAAAGAAAGAGGTCCTTCTTTTTTTATTTTAGCCTGCAGAATTTCTGAAAGTTCCATAGCCGGCCGGATGAAGTTTTTATCAATTATTCCAAAATCATTTTCCATATTTCTTCAACAGTTTGTTGCGTATAAAAACTTTTTTTAGCTGATGCCTTGTTGAAGTTCAGCAAGGAATTGCAGTTTGCCATTGTGTGATCGGGGAAAATGGTTTCTATAATGTTGGTATTGATTAAAATTTCAATTCCATCTTTTTGATTTACTTTAATAAAATGTGCCATAGATGATTTTTATTTTAGTTTCTTATTTGAACAGATATTTCTGAAATGTAAACTTCTTACTTTTTTTTCTACTCAAGGTTTTTTACTTCTTCAAAATTTATCGGAATCACCACATTTCTTATGCTTGCTTCGGCGTTAATAAACGCGTGCTTTTCCTGCAATTCTTTTATCAGAATTTGCTTTGCTTTTCTTTCGGACGGCGGATTTAATTTTTCAGCTTTTTCAAACTCAATTACCTGTTTCAAAATGTCTTCGGGCAAATCATTTTTACATTTTACTAAAAGGTCTAAAAACTCAGACGCAAAAAACTGGTCTATTTGAATTTTTCTTTTTGTGGTATGCGCAAACCTGCCGATTACCCTGCAAATATTATCCCTTTCTTCTGGACTAAGCTGGTTTACAAATTCATAATCTTCTATTTTTTGTAAAGACAAAATAATCGGCTCCAGGGAATCTTTTGTAATTAGATACACATTGTAATCACCCATATTATAAGCGAGCTGCTTTATTGTATGAATCGTATTAGATGGAACGACTAAAAAAATATCTTTTTTAACGCGGTCCTGGTTTGCGTATTTTTTTACTGATTCCGTTTGCGCTTTTATATATTTCGGGAAATTGTTGAGATCGTCATTGGAAGGGCATTTGGCATCGAAAATAATATATTCATCACAAATTTCTACCGTGTTGTCGGGGTTTCCGCGAAAAGGGACTTCATCAATGTATTTTATAAAATGATTTTGGCAAATCATTTTTATGGTTTGTTCAACGGTTATTTCATGCTCGCTCCATTGGTGCTTCATTTTGTCAAAAACTTCCTTTTGTTCCTCTACTCTTTCATCGCTAAGTCTTTTTATTTCTTTCTCTATAGTTTCTTTTAATTGATTGAGTTGCCCGATACTATTCCTATAGTTTTTATCGCGCTGTTCTTCGCTGTTTTCATATTTTAAATTGGCATTTTTTAATTCTGATTTCTCCCGGGTTAAGTTGTCAATTTTTAGATTTAATAAATTGACTTCTTCTTCTTTTTTTCGTGAAATATTTTCGTACTGATCAATGCTTTCTAATAAACTTTCATTTCGTGTTTCGGTTTGAAGCAATTTTTTTTCCAATAAATCAAAGCCTTGATTTTTTTGCGCCAAATCTTTTTGCATTGATTTAAATTCTTCAAAAGCATCATAGCTTAGAATGCGCACAGCACGCCACGAAAATAATCTTTGCCAAAATGTTAGTTCTTTAATTTTGAAAAAGAATAGATTTAATTTCTCCATAAAAAATTACAAATGAGGATTTATAAATTTACGGATTTTTATTTTTTCTTTTTCCAAAGAAGCTCCGGGATTAAATTAAAAAAAAATCCGGCGTTTGCCGGATTTTTTTTAGAAAACATTTATTCAGCAATCATTTGCAAACAAACGGGCCGTGGAATATGAATTTGCTTCCCCGTAGTTATGAGCGCGCCTGTGGTTTTATTTCTTTTAAAAATCACAATATTTTCAGAATCCTGGTTAGCGGCTAATAAGTAATTGCCTGTTGGATCAATCATAAAATCGCGTGGATGTAATCCCATCGTTGATTGTTTTCCTTTATAGGTTAATTTACCGGAATTAGGATTGATAGAGAAAGTCACAATCTGGTTTAAATCTCCTCTATCAGACGCATACAGAAATTTTCCATCCGGAGAAATCCTGATTTCAGCACCATCTATTTTACCCGAAAAACCTTTCGGCGCAGTTGGGATGTCTTGTACTTGATTTAATTTTCCATTGTTATAATTATAAACAGTAACGCTTCCTCCCATTTCATGAACCAGGTAAGCCATCTTTTTATTTTTGGCAAAGATTATATGTCTCGGGCCGGTTCCTTTTGGTGAAGAAATAAAAGTTTGAGAAGTTAAAAGGAGCGGTTTTTTTATTGAATGATCAAATTTGTAAACGATCAGTTTGTCTAACCCTAAATCGGGAGTTACTAAATATTTTTCATCAGGGGAAAAAACAGTTTCATGTACATGCGGCGTTGTCATCTCGCCGGGTTTTTTGTAAATCGAATCGTTGATTAACTGCGAATAAGGATTTACAGAGCCATCTTTATTGATAGGAAAAACTGTCGCAGTGCCACTTGTGTAATTGGCAACAGTCAACCATTTATTATCGCTGCTGGTTGCCAGGTAACAAGGATCATCGCCGCCCGATGCAGTCGTGTTTATAAATTTTAGTGATAGAGTTTTTTTATCCAACGAATAAGCTGTTACTCGACCAGGATTAGCACCATCCGTTTCATTTACCGCATAAAGATATTTTTGATTTTTTGAGATAGTGAGGTAAGAAGGATTAGTAACACTGTCTGTATTCCAAAGCCATTTCGCCTCGCCGGTGTTAGAATTAAAATCATAAATATAAATGCCTTTGCTGGTAGTATTGGTATAAGTGCCTATGAAAAGATAATATTTTTGAGCACTACACGACGCAAACAGAAATAGCGCAAATAAAGCAATTACCGAAGATTTCAGGGCATTTAATTTTTTATCCATTTTCGAGTTTTTTTACTGTAAAGATATTTTCAAGTTAATTTACTTCCTTCGTATTATTTCGAATCTTTCAAAAAAAGTAATGGTTTGTTTCGATACCAGCACTTCCTCCACTTTTGCTTTCTCGGGACCACTTTTCACCCAGGTAATAAAATCATTTATTTCTTTTTCATTTCCTGAAATGACGGCTTCTACCCTTTCATCCTCGCGGTTTTTTATCCAACCAGTAATCTTTAGATTTAGTGCAATTCTTCTTGCTGAATCTCTGAAACAAACACCCTGAACTTTGCCACTTATTAATAAATGAACCGTTTCCATCTTTCAAAGATAGGGATAGAATTTTTTGGTACACAAAATAGAAAACTCAACTATTTGTGCTTTTACTTATGGAAATTTTCTTTACACTCCTGCAATCCGGCGTTTATATTCTGCCAATGCTTCATCTAAACGCTCTTTTGAATTGCCAGCGCCCGGCGCATTATGGGAAGGATGAATAAATAATTTAACGCCTCTGTCAGCAAGGATTTCAGCAACTGTAGTAACAGTCATCCACACGCAGGTAATAAATGCCATCGTAGAAACAGGGCCAATTTTGTCAACGTGATTTTTTAATTTAACAGATGCATCTCCAATGGGAGCGCACGTATCAACAACAATGTCTGCAATTTCAAAAATATTTTTCCCGGATGAGTGACGTGTTTTTTTCCCTTTAGCTTCTGCGGCGGATCCAAATACAACGACTTTCATACCTTTCTTTTTAGCCTCAAGCGCCACATCAATATTTACATTGTTGATTCCGGAATGAGAAAAAAGCCACATCGTATCCCGCGGATCAAAATCATAGCCTTTCATTATTTCCACACCATATCCTTCTACTCTTTCTAAAAAAATAAATTGATGAACGCCCATCTGTCCCGTGATATTGGTAAAAAAAGTAAGAGGCAATTCCACGATAGGATGAAACCCAACGAACCCACCAATCCTCGGATACATTTCTTCAATAGGCAATGTCGCATGCCCGCATCCAAACGTATGAACCCAACGGCCACATTCAATTGAGTCAGCCATAAGATTTGCTGCTTTCATCATGTTGTCCATTTGAGTGTCTTCTATTTTTGACATTATTTCCCTTGTGTTGGTAAGCCATTCTTTTGCTAACATAATTTTTTAATTTAATTTTTATGATTCTTATTTAATTTTCTTAAAACTGCGATACACAAAATCACCATTATAACAAATTCAACGAAACCCACTGTGGTCAGATTCCTGACGCCATACCTCTGCACAATGAACCCCATGCAATAATTGATGATCATGTTTCCTAAAAGTGCAATGACAAAAGCGATGCTGAAAGCAGTGCCAGATAGCTCCTTAAAGCGATCACCAACAAAACCAAGCATGATAGGAAAGCCTGCTGCCAGTCCGCCGCCTATTAATATTAACCCCGTAACAGCAGGATAAAATGATTTGGCAAAGGATAAAAAAAGCAATCCCAACAAGAGAAGTGAGAAGGCCATTGTCCATATTTTTTTCGCTTCTGTATTTCTCAAAACACTTCCCAGTAATAAGCGCACCACAGTCATTCCTACCACAGATAATGACAGTGCATACAAAGCCTTTCCGGGCAAAATATGGAGATAGTCAGAGAGATAAGTTGTCGTCCAGTTATTTATAATGCCTTCGAAGGCACTTTGAAAAAAAAGAAAGAAAGCAATTAATAATAATACACTGTCATTGAGTAACGAAAGACTTTTTTTGACGGGCAAGCCACCGGCATGTTTCGGAGGCGGAAATTTTATCAGCAAATAAATTACTCCTACAATAAATGTGGCGATACCAATAATCGAAACGACAATTTCGTAACTAAAGCTATTTTCCAGAAAGCCAAGTATGAAAGGCATTCCCAACGCGCCAATTGCAAAAAACACTCCGAGCAAACTCAGGTTAGCACCTTTTTCTTTTTCACTGATGTCTGATACAAGCGCGCTGGTAGCGCCATTGATAGCGCCGCCTCCGAGGCCGAATAAAAAAACACATATTTTTAAAATGAAGTGAGATGGAGCATAGGCTATTCCTTCAAAACCAATAAACATGGCAAAGCACGTTAGTGCAAGCAAAAGCCTGTAACCGTATCTGTCGCAAAAAGGACCGAAAAATAATGACCCAATCAAAATGCCAAAAGGCAAAATTGAAAATAAAGTGCCGGCAGAAATATCATCCAGTTGAAATTTTATTTTGAGTTGTGGCACCACAGATCCTAAAGTAGTGATGGCCATTCCAAAAAATAATATTCCGATACAGGCTGCCCAAAAAACCAATCGCTTTTTATACATTTTTAAATAGAGTAATTATGAAATACTGTTTTTTAATGCTAAAAATCCCGCGCCATAAACACCTGCATCACTGCCCAGCGCGGAAGCTTCAAGGCTAACTTGTTTGATACTGATTGGCTGTGCCCATTTGGTTGCTTCTGTTTTAATTTGTGGAATTAATTTTGTTGCAGGCCCAAAAACGCCACCTCCTAAAATTATCTTTTCAGGATTAAACAAGCTTACCAGGTTAGCCACCGCCATTCCCCAAAATTCGATGCCAATTTCTATTATTTTTTTCGCCAGCGGATCATTATTTTCATAAGCGGTAAACACGTCATGAGAAGTAATTTGCGCTACAGATTTACTGCTTAATTCACCTGAATACTCTTTCGTTTCTTTTAAAATTTTCCTGGCAATTTTCGCAATCCCTTCCCCTGAAGCATAATATTCAAAACAGCCGCAATGTAAGTATTCATCACTGAAAGGCCGCGTTAACGCCAGCCAGCCAATAGCGCCGGCAATGTCATTCGAGCCTCTCAGAATAGTTCCATTAATCATAATTCCGGCGCCAATACCCGTCCCTACTGCTAAAAAAATAGCGTCGTTACATTCCTTAGCATTTCCCTGCCAGGCTTCGCCTAAAATATAGCAAGCCCTGTCGCTATCAATCGTTACGGGAATTTTTTTGCTTACTTTTTTGACCTCGGCTAATAAACGATAATCATCCCAACCTGGAATATTGGGCGCCCAAACAGTTCCTGTTTTTATCCTGTAAATACCAGGTACGCAAATACCTATGGAATGAATTGGATGAATATTCGAATTTATTAATTTTAAAATCTGCGTGGTTATAATATTTCCAACCTCGGCGCTGTTCCTGTTTTTCAATGCAATTACTTCTTTATTTAAAAGAGTTCCGCTTTCATCAAAAATGGCAAAACAGAGTTTGGTACCGCCAAGATCAATCCCTAATAAAGCCATAAAAAAGTTTTATTGTTAGAAAGTGATTTAAATTCTATTTGCAGGATTACGCTTCTTTAAAAATACCAAATTAAATAAAAATGCATAAACATGCAAATATATTTAGTCTTTATAAAAAAAATCTCTCTCAAATTATTCTTTTTGTTGCAGTTTTATTTTACCATCATAAAATGAAATTATTTCTATAATTAGCTTTCATAAATCATTACATGAAGCAATCATCATTTACTTTGGCTTTAGCTCATTTTTCAAATTGGTCGATTTCTTTTATTTAAATCTGTAAATTCGCTTATATTTCATGAAGGATGTAAGAAAATTATGAAACAGCATAAATCTGCTTTTTGCGTTTTACTGATTTTATTTCAACTACACCAAAAACAATTATTATTTAATTCTTGCAAAATGGATACATCGGCGAACGGTATGTTTAAAAATGAACGGCAGGCTTTTATTGTTAAACAAATTAATCTTCATAATAAAGTTTTATCGTCAGAATTAAGCGTAAAACTGGAGGTTTCAGAAGATACCGTGCGACGCGATTTAGCTGAATTGGCAGAGGCGGGGGAAATAATAAAAGTTCATGGAGGAGCGCTTTCAAAATCTTATCATTATCCTATTCAACAAAATTCGGCTTATGCACAGGACGCCAAAAAAGAGATTGCAAAAAAGGCTATAAAGCTTATTCAACCGGGAATGACCATACTTACCGAAGCGGGAACAAC
>JBDTHD010000043.1:0-3736 GCA_039937075.1 Ginsengibacter sp.
GGCAACAATATGATTCATGATTTAAACAATGGAATTACTGCATGGACCGATTGGAATATTTTACTGGATCAAAATGGCGGCCCCAATCACGTAGGCAATTTTTGTTTCGCACCTTTAATAGCCAATGTAAATACAGGTGAACTTTTTTACACCAATGAATATTATTATATCGGGCAGTTTTCTAAATTTATCAGGCCGGGAGCCAGGAGAGTAAGCGCTTCTTCCAATCGCGCATTTTTACAAACGACGTCGTTCATTAATACAAGCGGAAAATTGGTAGTGGTAGTTTTAAACAGAACAGATAACGCCATCCCTTACCATTTATGGATACATGGAAAATGGGCAGCCGCGAATTCAAAAGCACACAGCATCTCAACCATTGTTCTTTGATGATAAAAATCCGCGTTATTTATGACCGGCTGCGTCCCTTGGGTTGATATTTGTTTACTGCGACTATATAAATCAAAAACAGCCGCAGTTAACTTCTGCAGCTGTTTTATAATTAAACTTATTTTTAAAAAAAATAGTAATTAAGAAATTGAGGTAACGGTATTTGGCATTACAGTTACAACAGGAGCCACGGGAGCAACCGGAGTAACTTCCTGAACAGGAGTTGTGTTTACTATCACATCTTTCTCTTTCATTCCTGCTTCGATTTCGCTTTTCACGTGTTCTTTGGCATCATTAAATTCTCTGACTCCTTTGCCGATTCCTTTCATCAAATCCGGAATTTTTTTACCACCAAAAAATAGTAAAATAACCAGGAGGATCAATAACCATTCTGATTCTCCCGGCATTGAAAGAAGAAGAATGGGTTTCATAATAATGCTTAGCATGATGTATTGTGTTTGAGTTTAAAATCTTTTTACAAAATTACCAGAATCCATGTTAGTGTAATGTAAATTTTCTCTTACAATAAAACGACAATTGTAACCTTTGTCCCAAAAATAAACTTGAACAAAAATACCCGGTAGAAACTACCGGGATTTCCATAAAAAAATGTAATCATTTTAATTTGAAGAAGCCTGAGTAGGAGTAGTAACTGGTTTTACCACATCTTTCTCTTTCATCCCTGCTTCAATCTCGCTCTTTACATGATCTTTGGCGTCGTTAAATTCTCTAACTCCTTTACCAATTCCTTTCATTAAATCGGGAATTTTTTTACCTCCAAAAAATAGAAGGACAACCAAAAGAATCAAAATCCATTCAGAGCCACCTGGCATTGAGAGGAGTAAAACGGGTTTTAAAAAAATACTTAACATAATTTAATTTTTTGTTGTGAATTATTTTTTTCTATAAGTTTTTTCAAAGTTAACCGAATACTTAAAAGTATCAGAATTAATTTCTTATTCTAAATTACGCAAAAATGATATCACTGGATTTAAAACCTTATTTTTAAATCTGTTAAAAATTTTAAACACATATTATGAATTATTGGTTGGTAAAATCAGAGCCATTTAAATATAGCTGGGAAAAATTGTTAAAGGACAAAAAGACTTTTTGGGATGGGGTCAGGAACTATGCTGCAAGAAATAACCTGCGGGATATGAAAAAAGGAGATGAAGTGTTCTTTTATCATAGCAACGAAGGGTTAGAAATTGTTGGAATTGCCATGGTATTAAAAGAATCCTACCAGGATCCCACGACAGATGATAAAAACTGGTTAGTATTAGATTTGGGTCCGGTAAAATCTTTGAAAAAACCTGTTACGCTTGCAGAGATTAAAAATGAACCGAAGCTTGAAAATATGGAATTGGTGAAAAATTCAAGATTGTCTGTGCAGAAAGTAACCCATGACGAATGGAAGCAGGTTTTGAAAATGAGCGGGACCAAATAAAAAGGAAATATTAAATTTTGAAAAAAAATCTCATCGTTCTCACAGGAGCTGGTGTTAGCGCCGAAAGTGGATTACAAACTTTTCGTGACAGCGATGGTTTATGGATGGGATATGATGTGTACGAAGTAGCTTCTCCGCAAGGATGGGAAAAGAATCCTGAGTTGGTTTTGGATTTTTACAATGCGCGGAGAAAGGAAGTAGCCAAAGCTTTGCCGAATAAGGCCCACAAAGGAATTGCCCAATTAGAGAAATATTTTAATGTTAAAGTCGTCACACAGAATATTGATGACCTTCATGAAAGAGCCGGTTCTACAAATGTCATCCATTTGCATGGCGAAATTTTTAAAATGCGTAGCGAAAGAGATGAAAATACTTTTTATGAAATTCAGGAGGATATTTTTTGGGGTCAAAAAGCACAGGATGGTTTTCAACTTCGCCCTCACATTGTTTGGTTTGGCGAGCCGGTACCGATGATTGAAGAAGCGGCGAAAGTGATGTCCATGGCAGATGTTTTTATTTTAGCAGGAACGTCTTTGCAGGTTTATCCCGCTGCGGGATTAATTGATTTTTTACCCCCGGGAATTCCCAAATATATTATCGATAAAAAGCCGCCTTTTATTCCGCCTCATCATAATTTTACCATAATTCAAAAGCTTGCGACAGAAGGAGTGGAGGAAGTGAAAAATATTTTGACGGGGAAAAATATTTGAAAACTGTGATTTGGCAGATGCAACGTTTTAGTTCCCCCGGTAGTCAGAGATACTATAAACATTTTTATGAAGAAAGCATTTTGTTTTATTTCGCCGTTATTGTTGACCATTTTCGCATTTACCTGTACCAAAAAGAACCCTCTCGTAATTGACGGAATGCAACCGGTTACTTTGCCATCCAATGGGCCGGAAGTTATTAACGCCGACAACCATTTTGCCTTTGATTTTTTTAAAGCAACCCTCGCCCAGGATACCACACATGATAACAAACTCATTTCTCCATTGAGTATTTATCTTGCGTTGTCGATGGTTTATAATGGCGCCGATAGTGCAACCAAAGATTCTATTGAACAAATGCTGCAGCTTTCAGGCATTGATATTAATAGTCTTAACTCAGTTTGCCAGGCATTAATTTTGCAATTGCCAAAAGAGGATAATAAAGTGCAATTGGATATTGCCAATTCCATTTGGTACCGGCAAAATAGCTTTCAGCCTTTGACTTCTTTTTTAGATATTCTAAAAAACAATTATTACACTTCTGCGCAAGCACTGAATTTTCGCGATCCTTTATCGGTAAATACGATTAACGATTGGGTTTCACAAAAAACGAATAATAAAATTCCAACGATTATTCAAAATATTGATCCGTCCGATTTGATGTATTTGATTAACGCTATCTATTTTAAAGGATCTTGGCAGCATGGTTTCAAAACTTCCGATACTTACAATGATGATTTTTATTTACAAAATGGAACTACTAAAAGTGTTCCGTTTATGAAACAAAAAATTAAAGTCAATATATTCCGCGATAGTGCTTTTTCAATGATCGAACTTCCTTACGGCAGTGGTAAAAGCTATAGCATGTATGTTTTGAAACCCGGTGATCCGAAAAAATCTGTAAGCGAATTTGCAGCATCGTTGAATGAAAATAAATTAACCGATGCCATCAGTAAAATGGACAGTTCAACGGTTGAATTGCAAATGCCAAAATGGGAATATTCTTACGAGATACCGGATATGAAGCCTGAATTATCAAAGCTTGGAATGGGAATAGCTTTTGGGAAAAATGCTGATTTTTCTAAAATTTACGATCCTATGCAAACAAGAGTTTATATTTCTAAAGCCATTCACAAAACTTATATAAAAGTAAATGAAGAAGGTACGGAAGCCGCGGCAGTCACTGCTGTTG